>JAAYQY010000380.1 GCA_012519125.1 Spirochaetales bacterium | reverse complement strand
CCACGGTGCAGTGTGTCAGCGGGGTGGTTGACCAACTGGTCAGGCGTATCAAGGCAGAGCTCCTGCCCAAGTATCCGAATGTCGATTCAGCGGTTGCAATCAATCACGCCTACGGCTGTGGGGTTGCAATCAACGCCCCCGATGCACTCATTCCAATCCGCTCAATCAGGAATACCATCAAGAATCCAAACTTCGGTGGTCAGGTAATGGTCGTAGGACTGGGGTGTGAGAAGCTGACGGTGGACAAACTCCTCAACGAAGAGGAGATTACCAAAGAGAATGTCATCATGCTTCAGGATTATCCGGGTTATGTGGCCATGATGGATGCCTTGCTGCAGATGGCTGATTCCAAACTGAAGAAGCTCAATGAACGCAAGCGAACGAGTTTGCCGCTTTCCAAACTCTGCATCGGGATGCAATGCGGAGGCAGTGATGCCTTCAGCGGCATTACTGCCAATCCCAGTGCCGGCTACGCAAGCGACCTTCTGGTCTCCGGCGGGGCTACCGTGATGTTCAGCGAAGTCACCGAGGTTCGTGATGGAGTGCATCTGCTCGCCCAGCGTTGTACGACTGAGGAAGCGGTGAAGAAACTTGTTTCTGAGATTGGTTGGTATGATGAGTATCTTGCCAAGGGCAGTGTCGACCGTAGCGCAAATCCTACCCCGGGCAACAAGAAAGGTGGGCTTTCCAACATTGTCGAGAAGGCGATGGGGTCGATCGTCAAGAGCGGCAAGGCTCCCATCGTTGAGGTTATCGGTCCTGGTGAGCTTCCTTCCAAGCACGGTCTGATTTTTGCCGCCACTCCGGCCAGTGATATTGTCTGTGGACCAAGCCAGCTTGCCAGTGGCATTACCTTGCAAGTCTTCATGACCGGTCGTGGTACTCCCTATGGTCTTGCCGAGGCTCCGGTGATCAAGGTGTGTTCCCGCAATGTCATGAAGGAGATGTGGAATGACCTCATCGATCTTGATGCCGGCTCCATAGCAACCGGGGAGGAGACAGTCCAGGAAGTGGGTGAGCGTTTGTTCAACCTCATTTTGGATGTGGCTGGTGGGCAAAAACCCTATGCCGAGCAATTCGGCCTGAACAATTTCCTCTGTTATTTCAATCCAGCTCCCATAACCTAAGCTTGTGAATGGTCCCTCTCTCAAAGTGTGGGACCATGATCACTCCAAACAGGAGTGTTCAGGATGCAGTACCGGATTTTAGGTAGCAAATGCACCCAAAAATTCAAACTGGAATAAATGAAAACCTCTGATTCGGCAGGAATTTGCCTGTCTTTTCCCTTCTGTGCTTTGTAATGATCCCTCTTCGATCATTTCTGTTCAGGGGAGATTCCCTCTTAATAAGGGGTTGACTTTACAAACACTCGGACTCTGACTTTACAAATTTACGAATTTATGTTTTACAATTACTCGGAATTTCTTGTGTTGTGTACTGAGTCAGCGTAGGATATATGAGGAAGAGGAGGGATACAGTTGGATGGCAAAATATGTTCACAGATGGATTGAGAGCCAGGTCAGTCAATATCTTTCCTTTATGCGCATCGTGCATATACGAGGGGCTCGGCAGTGTGGTAAAACCACATTGGTTCGTCAACAGGTGAAAGCGGATGTTCTGTATCGAACACTCGATGATCCAACTACGCTCAATTCCGCAAAGCAAGACCCGGTTCATTTTTTACGGCATCAGAGTTCCACCATGATTAT
>JAAYQY010000379.1 GCA_012519125.1 Spirochaetales bacterium | reverse complement strand
CTCTTCTTCTATGGGAAGCTCTTCTTCTATGGGAAGCTCTTCTTCTGTGGGAAGCTCTTCTTCTATGGGAAGCTCTTCTTCTATGGGAGGCTCTTCTTCTGTGGGAAGCTCTTCCTCTATGGGAAGTTCTGCTTCCGCTGAATGATGGTGATCTGGGTGTATGTCTGCAAAAAGAGAGAGCCCTAAAACATCCTTGAGTTCGGCTACTCCCTCAAATTGTGAGCCCAGGTTTGCCAACTGCAGGAAGGAGAGCATCAAGACCTGCTCTTCCATCTGTAGTGGATAGAGCGTGTCATGCAGGGTATCTATGATTACACACCGCGCAGGATGAGCAAGTGCAAGGTTCTTGTCTTTGTGAGCTTGCGCCAGGAGCTCAATGAAGGAAGAGGAGTCCTCAAAGGGGTTGATTGACGCGGTTGCAAGCATAGCATACGGGACTTGGACCACCAACTCCTTCTTATCATCCTCAAACAGGGCATCCAATGTGCCATTCTCATAGGAGACATTGCGTGTGTAATGCATGTTCCCCAGCATTGCGGTAAAGAAGGTGATGGGCACAAGACGATTCTTCTCGTTTTCAATCGCTTCCCACCTCTGGGCAAGCTGCTCATCTTGGGAACAAACTGCATGCTTGATGCACAGGTACGCCTTTTCCAGCAAGGACTCGGCATCAAAACAATAGTAGGAAGCACCGTACCGGATGAATGGCTTTTCATTTCTCGGACCTGTCTCCGTCAGAGTATGCGACGCTTCGTCAAAAGGAAGAGAAGCAAACTCGCAGGACAACAAATACGCATCACGTTCCGAAAGCGAGGTGTCGCGAAGAACTTCGAAGAGCGCATATCCATCCCTTCTGCCTACGATGTCATCAACCCAAGACTCCCATCCTTGTTCCTTGATGATCCTATCCATGGTCTGGTTCAGATCGGAAACATCCTCACCCCTGCTCTTGAGCAGCTCCAACTGCAAGAGCCCAGCTTGCTTAAAGGTAGAACTATCTTCACGCAGCTTATCGATACCCTCTACCCCTCGCCTAGCCAAGGAATGAAGAGAGGAGAGCAGTCCATCAAGCTTTGCAGGAAAAACCTCCCCTACCAAAGCAATGAATGGTTGCAGTTGATAGCGAAGAGCGGTGTATTTCTGCTCCAACAGGGAGCCATCCACCACTGAAGGAAGCACATAGGTGCATGCCTCGTCCTGGAATGCCAATAAGAGAGCTTCCTCCTGAAGGAAGCCCTGACTGCGGAACAAGAGAGCTTGATTGTCAACAAACCTGACACTCTTCTTGCAAATATCCTCATATACCTGATACAGGCGCTTCCAATCCTTTTGCTTGATATCACGATTCTGGGAGTGATCCTTCTCCCAAAAAAGAAGGAGGTCAGCAAGATAACGGACCAAAGAAGCAGAAACCTGAAGGGAAAACGTGTCAGATTTCTTGGTGGATGCTACTCTTCTTTGCTCCCACAACGCATATTTTACCAGTTCCAGAGGATGGTACTGAAAAGCGATGGATTGAATGGTACGGATATTATTGGCAAGGAAAATTGAAATCTCTCTCAGATTCTTCTGTGCCTTATCAGAGGATATGTCCCCAATGGAACACAAATCCCAACTCTCACTGGTTTTCACTGCCGCCACTCCTTAGCACTGAGCATACCATACCTTTGCTCTTCATTCAAACTTCCGCTGCTTTCCACTCCATTCAATCAACACTATTCGCCAGATATCAGTAGCAAGACGATGATGTTGCCAAGCAAGCTCGAACCGCTCCATTTCTGAGGGAGTATATTTCTGGCACAGAGAGAAGAGCGCCTTACGCTTTTCCCCTTCATCCTCAACCAAAAACGCCCGCCCTTTGGCGACCACACTCTGGTAAGCAACCGAGAAAGCCGGCGCATCGGTTTCAGCATTGGCAACAGCAGTAACACAAACCCGATTGTCAGAAAGCAAACAGTCTCGTTTATACCCTTCTTTTGCCCCATGAAAGAACAACTCATTCCCAACCAAGACGAAAGAGAGAGGGATGGCATAGGGCTCACCACCCTCATCATTGCTGATCATGGAAAGCGTCATCCAGGAAGCTGTTTGAAAAAGCTCAAGAGCAGCCTCTTTCTCCATCTCCCGGTCTTTTCTTCGCATACTCCTCATATCAGATCTCCTCAAGGGCAGGGGTGGTCATCACCCGATAAAAGACAATGGAAAGCAGGAGTGAAAACAAGGCGAACAGAGCGTATCCCATGAAGAGAGGACGATACCCAAACTGTTCCACAACGACTCCACCCAAGCTTGATCCGATCACAGCAGGAAGGCCGGTGCCCAAGGACACATACATGGACATCCCTACCGTCCTATGGGAGCGCTTCACCCTTCTGGCCACAAAGAAAATGGCGGCTGGATGAAAAAAGCCATAACAGAGGCTATGCAACAGCTGAGCGGCGAGCACGCCCCCAAACGTAGGAACAAACGCATAGAGAAGCAAGCGAACCACCAATGCAACAGAACTGATCATCAGCAAATGCACTGGGAGGACCTTCTTTCTCTGAATGAGAATGCCGGCCAGAATCATCGCCCCGTATTCACTTCCTGCTCCGATGGCATTCATCAAACTAATTGCATTGATGGAGAGTTCCTCAACAAGATAGAGAGAGAAAAAGCTTGTCACCGATGACATGCTGATCCTAGTGAAGGCAATGATGACCAAGCCGACAATGAACGCACGATCATACCACTTGCCTTCCGGTTCGGAAACAAGCAGGCAAGAACGCTTGGCTCGCGTAGGTTCAGCCTTCCAGAAAGTCACCGGAACGAAAAACATGAAACAAGCAAATAGAGCATAGATTCCAATGCTGACATTGCTCTCCAGATTCGGTTTGTTTGCTATGGCAAAAGCCAAGGAGAAAAACACGAACCCAACGGTTCCGAAGGAACGGAGAAAGGTATACTTCTGGGCATCCCCATTGAAGAGATTGTTTACATAACTATCAAGAATCGGAAGCAGAGAACGCATAAAAAAGGCCACTACTACCAATCCAAGCACCGTGAATAGATGGATACGGGAGAACATGAGCATCACTACCCCAAGGCTGGTAAAGGCAGTCCCAAAAAGCAAGGCACCCCGCATGTTCCCGCGCTTGTCAATCTTTCTCGATAGGACAAGCGGACCCACGATTCCAGCCACCTCAAATATCGACAACAAAACACCTACCATCTCGTAGGAGTATCCAAGGTTTCTGAGCATCACCTGCAGGAAAGGGTTGATCACTGCATAGATGGCATAGACAAAGAAAAATGAGATATAGAGGCTGGCCATAGCAAGCATTGTAGGCATTTGTCACCATGACAACAAGTACATTTTCCTCAGATTGTCAGGAAGGGACGAGCTTTTTCCAAAACTGATGAGGGCAATCGGAGATCTTCAAGACAGGAGATTGGAGCCTCCCTCCTCCCTTTCACTATCCTGTTCACGTATACAGGCCCAAGACCGGGAACACGAAGCAAAGCCTCGCGGGAGGCACGCTTGACAGACAGTGGATAGAATTGGGGATTTGCTTGCGCCCAGACCAATTTTGGATCAGCATCCAGGGAGAGGTTTCCATCCTTTGCAAACAGAAAGTCATCGAAGCCGAATCCATACTTGCGAAGCAGGAAATCAGCTTGATACAGCCTGTGTTCGCGCGTCAGGATATTGGTATTGGAAGTGGGAATGACCTCATCGGGGAACAGGGAAAGCTGCTCGGAAAGAGTGATTTCCTCTCCTGGAATGGCTGGATCCCCCAGTCCCCTCTGATAGGCACTGAAGTACAGTCTTCCAAGATGCAGTTCAGAATACATACGACTCGAATAGAGGAGAATCTCACGGTCAAGTTCATCACTTGCACCAACAATGAACTGACTGGAAGTGTGGACTCGTTCATAGCGGGAGCCCTTTGCTGTCTGTTGGGCGATATAGTTCAGGGGCTTGAGTATGTCATGTTCGTAATCCTTGGAATCTGAAAGCTTGGAAAAATGATCAAGTCCGGGAGTCTCAATATTCAATGAAATGGCCGAAGCATAGCGAAGCGCCTCATCAATACTCTCTTTGCTGCTTCCAGGAATGATCTTCAGATGAATGTAACCACGATAGTTGTATCCACGACGCAAAATCTTCGCAGTGTCTGTAAGCATTTCCATGGTTTTTTCCGGTGTACCCAATACTGCACTGGAAAGGAAAAGCCCGATAAGAGGACGTTTGCTTTGGAATTCATAGAAAAACGAGGCCATCTCCTTCGGAGCGAGTGCTGTTGGTCGGAAATCCTGATTGTTGCGAAGTGGGCAATACTTGCAGTCGTTTGTACAACGATTTCCCAAAAGGGTCTTGAGCATGATACCCGGACCCCCACTGGCAGTGGTGGTAGGATAGAGCCAACCAGAGGACGAGTTGCTGCGCTTTCGGTGCTCCTGAGGATTCTTGGTGCCACAGGCACAGCTGAGGTCATATTGTGCATCACGACTCAAGATATCCAGCTTGCTTTGTGTATCCATACCCTACCTCATTCACCCAAAAGGGTAACATCAGTAAAGTAGTTTTTCAAGCCATCAACCCCCTCTGTGGTACTCACTGATCAAGAGTCCTGCAAGGATGAGCCCCGTACCTACGGCATCAGTTCTGCTCATGCGTTCCCCCAAGAAGAGAAAAGCAACCGCAATGGTGATGATGGGACTGAGATACAGATAGAAACTGCTCTTGATCGGACCGATGGTTCTCAAACCAAAGTTCCAGGAGAGAAAGCAAACAGCCGAAGCAACAAGGCCAAGAAAGAGAAAATGGGGAAGATAGGGGGCGCTGGCGGCTAGATTGACATCGAGCCCCTCTCCTTGGACAAGGAGTACAAGCAGATGCCCCAGCAAGCCATAGAAAAACATGCTTCTGGTAACCAGCAGATTCGAATATCCCTTTCTTCCAATGATACGCGTCAGAACCGTATAGAGCGCCCATACCATGATTGCCAGCAAGGCAAGCAGATCACCAAAGGGGTTGAATGCCAGCTGTGCAGAGCTTTCATAGGTGAGCAGGACGATGCCGCCCATGGAGAGGACGAGACCGATAAAGTAGTTCTTCTTGAGCTTCTCCTCTTTCAGGATCAGACGAGAGGCGAGCAAAATAAAGAAGGGAGCGGCGGCTACAATGACACCGACGTTGCTTGCGCTGCTGTAGATCAATGCAGTGTTTTCCAGGAAATAGTACAGAAAGATACCACAAAACCCAGCGAGCACCACAAACATGCGATCTCTTTTCTGTTGATAGACAAGCTTTTTTGGATTGATGAGCGAGAGCACAAGCAGGGCAAGTGCCGATCTGATCACCAAAATCTGGGGAGGCGTGAAGGAGGTGAGCAGCACCTTGGTAGAGACATAGGTGGTTGCCCAGACACACATGGTAAGCAGTACCGAGAGATGTCCGAGCAGGCGCCTTTTCACAGAGATGACTTGTATTTCCTGCATGATGGCCGGCAGTGTAGCGTGAATTCTTTTGTGATGCAAGAACCCATGGTATAATGGGGTTGACAGAGGAGGCGCCTATGATGACCTATCGAAAGGAACTGTGGTTTCACCTCAACAAACGCCGCGGATTGATTAACATCACCGATGCGGTACAGCTAGCAGTGGATGAGTGCGGAATCAAGGAGGGTTTGGTACTTGTCAACGCAATGAATATCACCAGCAGCGTCTTCATCAACGCAGTTGAGAAAGGCTTGCACGAGGATTTCGAAATTTGGCTTGAGAAACTCGCTCCGGAGCTCCCGTATGAGCAGTACAAACACAATACCGAAAAGGAGCACAATGCGGATGGCCACCTCAAACGGTCCATTATGGGCCGTGAGGCGGTCATCGCAATCACTGGAGGAAAGCTGGATTTCGGAAGCTGGGAGCAAATCTTCTACTATGACTTTGACGGGATGCGCGACAAGCATGTCCTGGTCAAAATCATCGGTGAGTAGGCTCTACTCCCCCATCACCTGTGTGCGGTACGCTTTCAGGCCTGCATCGATGCAGGCCACCGCACGCTCCAGATCATGGGTATTGAGGACGTAGGCAATTCGGACCTGCTTATGTCCAATACCCTTGGTTACATAAAAATCCTCACAGGGAGCTACCATCACCGTCTCCCCATTCAGATTGAAATCCCTGAGCATGAAGGTAGCAAAATTTTCTGCATCATCCACCGGCAATTCAGCCACCAAGTAGAAAGCGCCCTTGGGGGTACTGCACTTCACCCCCTCAATCTTTTTCAATCCCTCGACGATGAAATTTCTCCGCTTCTCGTATTCAGCTTGGACATCCACAAGGTACTTGTCGTCGGTCTTCAGCGCAGCATGAGCAGCTACCTGCTCGATGTCTGGGGGACACAGACGAGCCTGGGCAAGCTTGAGAGCATTGGCCAAGACATCCTTGTTCTTGCTGATCAAAGCCCCGATACGTGAACCGCACATGCTGTAACGCTTGGAGAAGCTGTCTACACAGATGATCCTGTCACTGAACTGCTCGAATGCAAGTACGCTTGAAAACTGTTTGCCGTCGTAGCAGAACTCACGATACACCTCATCAACAATGAGGAAAATGTCATGTTTCTCGCACAGGGTGAGCAACTGAAGCAACTCATCTTCCGTGTAGACATGACCGGTTGGATTGTTCGGGCTGCAAACCAGAATGGCCCCGGTCTTACGGGTGATGCGCTTCTCGAACTCAGAGATGTCTGGCAGTGCGAAGCCATCCTCCATCTTGCTGGTGACCGGCACCAGGGTAACCATGGCTGAGTGGGCGAAGGAGGAGACATTGGTGTAATAGGGTTCGGGGATGATCACCTCATCATAGGGATCACACAGTGTCATAAACGCAAACTGCAGGGCTTCACTCCCACCGGTGGTGATCAGGATATCGTCAGCCTGTACAGAAAGGCCGTACTTGGCGTAGTAGGCAGGGAGAGCTTCCCGAAGTTCTTGTCTTCCCTCACTGTTGCCATAGGCTATGATGGTTTCATCGTAATCACGAACAGCTTCGATAACCTGCGGAGGTGTTTTGATGTCTGGTTGACCGATGTTCAAGTGATATACTTTCACTCCCCTCTTCACCGCATCGCGGGCATAGGGGGAAAGGCGTCTGATGGGAGAACATTGGAAAGCTGAAATTCTATTGGACATTTGCATACAGTACACTCCAGAAATTTCTTATTTGGATAATCGACACCAACGTTGCTGCTCCGCAGCACGGAAGTGAAGTGGAATGAGCCCGGATCCGAACTGAATGATCAGTCTCGGTCCGGGTCACTAGCGCTGGCTCCGGGGAACGGCGCCTGCGGGTTTGACTGACTGTTGTCAATCAGGATTTGGATGAATTTGCGGTTATCCAGAAGCGGGCTGATAGATCGCCCATGATGGAGACGGCTGATGACACGGGCAAAGAGTTCAGTGATATCCGCCTGGATATACCACTCCTTGTCCAGCAGGTTGCGGCCATGGAAGACAGCGTTGGTACCTATGATCCGGTAGAAAACCCCTTCACGATAGGCCGCTTCAAAATCCTCAACAGCAGAAGCGTTGAAGAAGGGGAGACTGACCATGCATATGATTTTTTTCGCACCCAGGTTGGTCAATTCACGCATGGCGATGATCATGGTGCCGCCAGTAGCAAGCATATCGTCTGCGATCAGAACGGTTTTCCCGTTGACGTCACCAAGGAGGTTGATGCTCTTGATGTTGGAGTGTTTGGCATCCTTGCTCACAATGGAATAGTCACGCTCCTTGTAGAGCATGGCCAAAGGACGATGGAGCGCTTGGGCATAGAACTTGTTCCTGCTGATCGCTCCGGTATCGGGAGAAACGACCACCAAATCGGGATCGCTGAAGTCGATGACCTTGTGCAAGGCAATCAACGTCTGATAGGAAGCATGAAGGTTTTCCAAGTGCAGGTGAGAGAAACTATTCTCAATCTCACGACTATGAATATCCAAGGTAATGATTCGCTCCACCCCAAGCATTTCACAGATGCGGCCGAACATGGCAGCAGTGAGCGCTTCACGACCACCCTTCTTATGCTGACGGGAGTACGGATAGGTGGGAAGCACCAGCGTCACGCTCTCCGCTCCGGCGAGCGTCAAGGCATTGATCGTCGTGAACAGGAACATCAGGTGATCGTTGACGGACAAGCTGACCGGGTCATCGCTGCCAGCCACCTTGACAGGTTCCATATTGGAAAGATCATAGACAATGAAAATTCTCAAACCCCTGACCGCATCAAGAATCTCAGCTTTTTCCTCGCCATTTGCAAACTTGGTGTACTTTACCTTAATGGTGAAATCAGGACATTGGAAGGTGGTGGGACACTTGCTGCGCGGAATGCGCTTGTTGTTCAGGTCATCCATCAACGTAACCGTTCGGAGAATCTCTTCCTCGGTCATCCCATGACGCTTTGCCAACGCGTTGGAAAGCTTTTCATATCGTTCCAAATAGAGACGGCGCAGATGCTTTACCACCTTGCCTGTGAAATATTCTGAACCGGGACCAGAGATAATCCCAAGCTTGTGGGGTTTGATGATGCTCATGGCTGAACCATACAACAACACTGCCTAAAGTTCAATCCACTTTCCCAACCCAACAGAGTACCAAAACCCTGATATTTCCCATTCTGCTTAATGTTGTTAAAAAAGTATGTGCTTTCCTACTTTACCAACTACCCACAAACTTGCTACGTTTGTGCTGATATGAAAACCATAATGATTTTTTTCCAGATCGTTGGCAGTCTCGGTCTCTTTTTATTCGGCATCAAACTCCTCAGCGAGGGCTTACAGAAATCGGCCGGAGATAAAATGAAGGCCATTCTCAAGTTAATGACCAAGAACCGATTGGTTTCCATCATCACCGGAATACTCATTACCATCATCATCCAAAGTTCCTCAGCAACAACCGTCATGGTTGTCAGCTTCGTAAACGCAGGGCTGATGGGCCTTACCCAAGCCATCGGTGTGATTCTCGGTGCAAACATCGGAACCACCTTCACCGGATGGATGGTTGCCCTTTTGGGCTTCAAAATGGATATCACCATTCTGGCCCTTGTTTCGATCGCCTTTGCAGCCCCGATGATGTTCAGCAAGAAAAGCAAGACCCGTGACGCAGCGGATGTGCTTCTTGGTTTCGGCATTCTTTTTCTCGGGCTGAACTTCATGTCCCACTCAATGCCCGATATCACCGGCAATGTGGATGCACTCGCCTTCCTTTCCACGTTCAACAGCGACACCCTGTGGATGAACCTTTTGTGTATTCTCTTGGGCACGTTGGTCACCATCATCGTGCAATCCTCCTCAGCTGCCATGGCCATGACCCTCACGATGGCGTACAACGGTTGGCTGGGAGTCACTGCGGCTGCAGCTCTCATTCTTGGCTCAAACATCGGTACCACCATCACCGCCTATCTAGCTTCGATCGGAACCAGCACCACGGCAAAACGAGCAGCATGGGCTCACATCATTTTCAACGTGGTGGGCAGCGTCATCGCCTTGGTTTTCTTCCATCCCCTGCTTGAATTTGTCAATTGGATCACTCCAGGCAACATCTACAAACTTTCCGGTACAGCGCTTTCAACCCAGCTTCCCCTTTTCTTGGCCATGTTCCACTCGGTATTCAACGTCATCAACACCGTCCTCTTCTTCCCCTTCGTCCGTCAGTACGCTGCGTTCATCAAGCGTTTGGTGCCTGCCAAGGCCGAATATGATGAAGGAACCTACCACTTCAAGTACATCGGTGGTATTTTCATCGACAGCCCTGAAATCTACATGCTTGCCATCCGTGATGAGATCAAGAAGATGGCAAATCTTGCCTGTACCATGCTCACCCGCTATCGCTCCATGTTCAACAACCCTGAAGCAACGATGGAAAATGATGTACAAGCCATGAAAAAGGATGAGGAGTACGCAGACCAGATGCAGGAACAACTTTCTGACTTCTGTGTACATCTGCTGCAGGATTCACAGACCCCTACCAATGCATCCTCACTGAACTGTCTGATCCGTGTCATGGACGAATTGGAATCAGTAACCGACAGTTGCTTCAACCTTGCCCTGCTCAGCCAGAGAAGGTACAACCAGAAATGGGTTTTTGATAGTGCCACCGACAAGGATTTGAGGGATTATCAAACCCTCGTCCAGGAATTCTTGGATTATGTGCGCGACCGCATGGACAGAACCCTTACCAAGGCTGAGATGCAGAAAGCCAATGAGTTTGAGGAACAGATCAATAGCTATCGCAACAGCCTCAGTCAGATGGTCCAGGATAGGCTTTCCGAGGGGAAAGCAGATGTCCGTACCGAACTGCTGATCCTGGAGAAAATCAGACACCTCGAGCATATCGGTGATTACTGCACAAACATTGCTGAAGCCTACCATCAAGCGGTGAAACATACACCGATGCTGCAAAAGCGAACAGGAAAGAGCATAGAGCTCTAGGCATGAAAAAGGACCTTCTGCAAGGTCCTTTTTTCATGGGCAAATGGTCCTAGTACAGGACTGCTTCCACTCCTTGGAGGAAACAGAGTTCCTGGTATGCCTGTTCAAAGCTGGTCAAGACATCCTCACAACCACTCTTCATCAGCGAGACAAAAAGTACATCTTCATCCAGGCCAAGATTGCCTGTAGTGCCAAGGCTTGTGCGGGTAGAAAGCGTAGCAACCGGATCCAGTTTTGCCACCTGATCGAGATGCAGGCCCACTTCCTTGTAGGTATCCCGGAAGTTCTTGCCTTCAACTACTTGCTGAAGCACGATGTCAGTTGCATAGAGTTCAGGGGTACAGGCAGTAATGAGCTTATCCTCATGGACCGAGAGGCCCTTCACCATGCGTGAGAATATCTGAACCAATTGCCAGGTTGCCTTGGTTCCTTGCAAGAGGGGTTCTTTTGTGTCCTGGAAATCTCGGTTATACCCGGAAGGAAGGCTTCTGATGATGGATTTGACTCTGATGGAAGCCGAGCTTACCAAAGCAGAACGGCTCCTGGCCAGTTCCAGTCCATCAGGATTCTTCTTCTGGGGCATGATGGAAGAGCCGGTGCACAGCTCGCGGGGCAAACTGAAATAGCCGAATTCAGGCAGGGTGAAGAGCATCAGGTCTTGGGCAAGCTTGCTCAAGGTAAGAGCGATGTATTCGCATCCATCGAGCAACATCGCCTCAAATTTACCCCTGCTGTTGTTTGCATACAGGACATTGTTCTGTACTCGGGTGAAGCCCATTTGCTCAGCGGTGAACTGACGATCGAGAGGCAACGGAACGCCATAGCTTGCTGCCGACCCAAGAGGACTCTGATCGAGCGTCCAGGAGAGGTGCATCAGGTGTTGGGCTTCGTCATAAAGCTCCTCAGCATAGGCGGCTGCCCACAGGCCCACCGAAGAGGGCATGGCAATCTGCATATGGGTTCGCCCAGGCATCGGTACTTCTGCATGTTCTGATGCGAAGGAGAGCAACTGCTCACACAACTCTCCGGTGCTGTTGCAGAGCTTCAGGGCGAATTCGCGCATCCAGATCCTGAGGGCGGTCTGTACTTGGTCATTACGGCTTCGGCCGGTATGGATCTTCTTGCCGACTTCACCGTAGTGTTCAGTCAGGTAGGATTCGATGGCGGTATGACAGTCTTCATTTTCCAGTGTGATCGGGAACGCATTCTGCTGTCTCAGGCCGATGATCTCAGCCAAGCCTTGGGTAAGAGTGGCAAGCTCTTCATCATCAAGAATGCCTATCTCGTGCAAGCCTCTGGCATGAGCGATTGAAGCAAGACAATCGGCAATCACCAACTCCTGGTCAAGAATGTAGTCGTTGCCGACGGTAAACTCCTCCATCAACGAGTCAAGTGAATAATCTTTCTGCCATAGTTTGGACATGCGAGGCCTCCTGGGATGCACCAAAGTCTATGTGCATTGGCCATCACTGTCAATTGAAGCAAAACCTTTGGGACCAAATCTCAAAGGATATGAAACACCAGATTCTCTGTCCGCTCATCATCCTCTTGCTTTTGGTCGGCTGTGGCTGCGAGCAGTCACCTGCTTCACTGCACAACCTGTTCTCCCAGACTGACAGCACTCCGCCGAAACTCCTTCACTACGAAGCAATCTCCAGTAAAGTGGTGCTTCTTACCTTCGACGAACCTCTGGATGACAATTCCGTTTCAATGCAGTGCAATACCAAAGAACCTTCATCAGTATCTGTTTCGTCTGAGACAGTGACCATCTGCTTGGAGGAAGAACTTGTCTTGGGGCAGGGCGTTCCCTTGCAGGGAAGAGTTTCAGATACGAGGGGAAACAGTTTGCGGTTCTCCCTCACCCTGTGGGCTCGCAATCAGAACCCTCCTACCCTTCTGATCAATGAATTCACCACCAAAGGCAGCGAAACCAACCCTGACCGTGTCGAACTCTTGGTAACCAGCAGAGGCAACCTTGCCGGCATCACTCTCTATGCCGGCAGGGATGGGGTGTATTCCGATCGATATATCTTTCCAGATCGTATGGTGGAACGGGGAGCACACTTGGTGGTTGTCTTCAGTAAAAGTTCAGCAGGAGACTTCCTCTCAAGCGAGCTGCAAGCAGGCTTGAGTTCCAACAATGGCTGCCTCATTCTCGCTCGCTCTCCTGAATGGGAAAGCCCTCTGCTTGATGCGGTGGTATGGGGTAATCATACAACCACTACCCATGAGGGGTTCGGGTCGGAGGACTTGGCAATGAGTGTCAGCTATCTTGTCCAACGCAACCAGTGGAACAGCGCCAAGAGTGAAGGGAGCATCGACTCAACGGACAGCACGGCAACCCGCTCCTTTTGCAGGGACAAGGGAAAGGATACCAACAGCAAGGAGGATTGGTACATCTGTGCAACTAAAGAAGCCTCGTTCGGTTCGGTTAACAGCGAAAAGAGACACACCCCGTAACCACTTACCTCAAATCAAGGATACCACCATGGTAGCAGATGATCTTCTGAGCTCCAAGAGAGAGCAAGTACTCCAATGAGGCAACGGCCTTTGTTTGTTCAAGGGCGAACTGGGGATTGGCAATTACGGGCTTGCCTGCCTCCAAAGCAATTGCATCGCCTGCAATGATGATCCCAAATTTTTCGAGATAGAGCGACAGGTGGCCCGGAGTATGCCCTGCAGTTCCAATGACCTCAGTGCCTCCACAAAAGGAAAGGTGTTGCCCCATGTGAAGCACTTGGTCGACTGCTACCGGTTCCACTGAACGCAAGAGCACACAAAAGGATTCACCAAAGCTTTTTTGTGCTTCAGGAAGCTTGTCTTGCATGGACAGCGCTTGCTCAAGCCGAAGCGAAACCTTACTTCCCTCAATGTAAGGCTTCTCTTCTTCCGAGCAGAGAATCTTGACCGACGGGTAACGTCGCTTGTGCGCGGCTGCACTTCCCACATGGTCATGGTCTTGATGCGTCAGGATGATATGGGTGATGGAGGAAGGCTCAATCTGATGGGCACGCAATGCTTCTTCGATACGTTCAAGAGTGCCAACAGGCCCGCAATCCACAAGAACTCGGGATTGGTGGTCCATCAAGACAACAGGATGCACCACGTCTTCACTACCTAAGAAATGCATCTCCACCGACAATACCACTACCTGTTCCACGATATATTCCTCAGTACTCCAACGAGGAAAAGGGAGGATATGCTCCTCCCTCTTCCGTGTACAAAGCAACGTTTACAGATGCTGCGCTACAAAGCCCTCGATCACAGCCAGACTGGCAGCTCCCATACGTTGGTCGACCACTTCTCCACCTTTGAAGATCATCAGGGTCGGTATGGAGTTCACATTGAACATGTTGGCAAGCGAGGGGACCTCATCAACATTGACTTTGGCTACCTTGAGTTTGCCCTCGAAGCTCTGCGCAATCTGTGAGACCGCAGGAGCTATCATTTTGCAGGGGCCGCACCAGGGGGCCCAGAAGTCAACCAAAACCGGCTTATCAGCCTGCAGGATTTCCGCTTCTAAATTCTCTTCAGTTACGACGATTTCACTCATGGGTTCTGCTCCTCATTACAAGTAGCATAGTACCGGCAAACCGATGAAAAGGGAAGAGAAATCCTCAGAAGGCAACCTCTTCATCAAAGAAAAGCTGCTCATCCAAATTCTTGCAGCGGAGCTCGTGCAGTATCGTACACATAGTCAGCCAAGGCTTCAATCGACAAGCCTTTTGGCAGTGTTTTCCATTCCTCTGCAGATTGCATCTACCATTGGAATTGGGAATGAGAGAGGAATGCTTGCGTAGGTTGCTTCAATTACCGAAGGGATTTGGCTGATAGTTTCCTGAAGGATTTCTTCAACAATTTGCTTGGATAATCCAACTTTTTTTCCTGTTTCAACCCAGTGCCTCCTTGCAATGGAATTCCATGCATAATGGATATTTTTTCCATAAACTCCCATAGCGAGCTTTAGTCTTTTAGGGTTCAGAGAAGCAGAGTTCTTTCCGAACAACGGATAAGCGGACATAATGTCATATACAGGCGTCAAGTGAAACAAGCCTTTTTGCATGAGGGCGAGACTGAAATTTTTTGCATGACCGTCAGGAGCAGCCATCAGATAGAATAGTACCTGTGTCTTGAAGAATAAACGTCTGTCTTCTTCTGACCTGTTTGACCCCTGCAATAGCTTCATGACTTCCAGAATCCCGGGGCCTCCATCCGATTGATACTTTTGATTCGAGGGAAATCCCAAAGCTTGACAGAGGTCCTCTTGTGGGAGACGAATCAATTGTTTTTGATCTTGGCTCCACCGTCGATCAAAACGTTCGACTACAAGAACCTTTTGCTCCTCGAAATTTTGAATATTGGAGTTGCATACAGGAATTCCAAACTGATGCATGATATGGCAAGAGAGCCATTCGTTTTCAATTGAATCGGAAAAGTCGATGAAGTCGTACAGTTTTCCCATAGGCAACTTGAAAATATGGGTTGTTGGGGTAGTCCCATTGGGTATCATCCATTGTCCCTGGTACCTGAGAAAAGCGGTTTTCTCTTGTGCTCCTGCCACAGAGATTCGAAAATCACGCAAAGAGACAGTTTCTCCTTCTCGTTCCAACCCCCGTATATTCCTCAGTATACTGGCAATTTCATGGTCATTGACAATGGTTCCTTCGATTTCAGGCGGTACAGAAGAGGCTTCAATTGGT
>JAAYQY010000378.1 GCA_012519125.1 Spirochaetales bacterium | reverse complement strand
GCAACAGCGGTGCCGCCGCTGCCCTTTCTCTCTTCTCCATCCTCACCACAACCCTGCTTCTGCTCTGGTACAATGCCAGCCAGAGACGGCTTGCAAGAAGTGAGACCTACCAGAATTCCAAGCGCTTGCTCGAAAAACGTCCTGCCACCCTTTCAGGCAAGTTGCTTGCGCTCTTCTACACCGTCTCTTCTTTCCTCTTCATCCTCGGTCCGATCGCCTCGGTGGTCATCCGTTCATTCATGGCCTCTTCCTCACGCTCAGCTGCAGAGTCATTCAGCTTGAAGTGGTACCGCCAACTGCTCAGCCTTGAGCGAGCAACAGGACATATGGGATCTGCCTTGGGAGCCTTGACCAACAGCACCCTCATCGCCCTACTGGTAGCGCTGTGTACGGTTCCTGTGGCATTGAGCATGTGCATTGCCATCAGAAGGCGTGAGGGCAAGCAGAGCTTTCTGGAGCTGCTGGGAATGCTTCCAATGACAGTAAGCTCGGTAATCATTGGTTTGGGATACTACCTCATCTCTGCTCGCCTACGGGGTGGACTGACGTTGAGTTACACGTTGGTGGTATTGGCGCACTTGGTGATCGCAATTCCTTTTGTGTTGAGGACCATTCTCCCCGAGTATCGCAAGATTCCTCTCTCCTACATGCACAGTTCCCTCACCTTGGGCGCAGGTCCGGTAAAAACCTTTTTGTTGATAGAGTTGCCATTGCTCAAGGGAGCGATGTTCACTGGCGCCATCTTCGCTTTCGCCCTGAGCATGGGGGAGTTCAACGCAACCCTGACGCTTGCCAACAGCTCCATCACTACCCTGCCAATTGTCATGTATCGCTTGATCGGGTCATACAACTTCCAAGGTGCCTGCGCTTTGGGAACCATCCTGATCGGTGTCTGTACCATCGTCTTTATCGTGAGCGAATTTGCCAAGGGAGGCACCTATGGCCGATAATGGGCTTACCTGTTCCCTCAAGGCTTCCTACAAGGATTTCACCCTCGACGCACACTTCAGTGTGCAAGCCGGAGAGCTCGCATGCATCATCGGGCCCTCGGGCTGCGGCAAGAGCACTACCTTGCAGTTGATAGCCGGTCTTTTGGCTCAGGAGGGGGGCAGTCTTCTTCTTAATGGGCAGGATATTGGACAAAAACCTGTCCACCAACGACACATCGCCATGGTCTTCCAAGACTATGCGCTCTTTCCCCATATGAATGTGGAACAGAACATCGCCTACCCTCTCAAGATACGCAAACTCAGCAGGGCCAAACGAAAGGAACGGGTTGCACGCCTGCTCTCCTTGGTGGCCTTGGAGGGATACCAGAAAAGACGGAGCCAAGAGCTCAGCGGTGGTGAGCGCCAACGGGTTGCCTTGGCACGAGCCCTTGCTTCCGATCCCCAACTGCTCTTGCTTGATGAACCGCTGTCAGCGCTCGATGCCAAGTTGAGAAAGCACCTGCGCGAAGAGATTCGCAGGATTCATGATGAAACCGGCATCACTACCGTCTACGTCACGCACGACCAGGAGGAAGCCCTCTCCATTGCAGACCGCATTATCGTCATGCATGCAGGAAGAGTGATGCAGGAGGGAAAGGGAGAGGATATCTACCACAATCCTTCCAGCCTCTTTGTGGCAACCTTCATGGGAGAAGGAACAACCCTACCCTACAGCCTCATTCCCAAGACGTTGGTGAATCCCGGAGCCTCCGACCCCTTTGTGTTCAAGCCGATGGAGGGCAAGCACACCATTTTCTTCAGACCTGAACATGTACTGGTCCAGGATGACAGAAATCTTCCCCTTGCTGAGTACCTTCCCCACCTGAGCTTCAAGCAAGCCGAGGTGCAAAGTTGCGAATTCCAAGGAGATCACTATCGGCTCGCCTGCAGCTGGGAGGGACACACCATTCTCTGCCACAGCAGCTTTCGCCCACGGACACCGATGGTGACACTAGGGGTGAGGATCAACAGGATTCGCGAGTATGTTGACGGAGAATCCATAGCAAAACGATCGCTTTCCCCGGTAGGGGAATAGGCACAAAGCTGTTTTTCTGTATACTTAACCTATGAGAAGAACTGCTATTGTGATGACTATTGTGCTCTTCACCCTGTTTCCTGCCTTCTCGCAATCGCAGGGTCAGTTCTACTCGGTCTCTCTCGCCCCGTCCCTCTACCTTTCCATTCCTCACTTTGAGGATGAACTTCCTGCCAGGACATCTGCAGGCTTTGCAGCCTCGTTCGACGTGCTTGGATATCAGACAAACCGAGCCTCAGCAAGCCTTGGCGTACAGCTTGGAACGGTTACCCCTTCCATCCCTTTCGGCTCATATCGCGCCCGAGGATTCACCACCATAGGACTTCAAATGAAAGGCGGCTGGAACATAACTCCAGTCTTTAGCCTATCTTCCCAGATAGGCACGGAAATCAACATCTACAAGCATATCGAAGAAGTCTTTGCCTCATTCAGCTTCCAAATCGGCCCACAGTTCCTCTTCATGGAGAACGATGAGTACCAGTTCTTCTTTACCCTTCCCGTTTCGCTTCACCTACGAAAGGAGATCACCGCAATCCAAGTAGGCGTGGGTTTCCGATACCAGTACTTCCCCAGTCCCAAACAAGGACAGCACCTATGAGAAAAAACCTACCCAAACTCATCCTGCTGCTTCTCATCTCAACATTGGCCCTCTCTTCCTGTGAGCTCTTTTGGGAGAAGCCGATGGAGGGGGATGTGTATGCCATCATGGTTGCCCTGGATTACCAAAACAGCGATGAGAATTATCTGAGAGGAACAATCACTGATGCCGAG
>JAAYQY010000377.1 GCA_012519125.1 Spirochaetales bacterium | reverse complement strand
CCGGCTCCCAGCCGGGGAGCGAGTATCCCCGTGCCTTGCTGTTCATCGAAAGGGCCATGGTGTCGGGGTTGAGGGCCAAAACCTGTTCATGACGGTATGCCATGACTTGCGACCCGTCCTCCAGGCTGTGGGAAAGGTCGCTGCGTGCCCAGTCCAACACCGGCATGAAGTTATAACAGAGACATTGTATCCCAATCTCATGAAGGTTTCTCAGGGTCTGGATATACCGGTCAATGTACAAATCCCGACTATCAAGACCTTTCTTGATATCCTCGTGGATGTTGACGCTCTCAATGACTTCCAGTTCCAGACCTGCACTCACCACCTCACGCTTGAGGCGAAGCAGGTCTTCCAACGGCCAGACTTCCCCGGCAGCGAGCCTGCTCAGAGAGGTGGCTACCCCACTCATCCCAGGCACCTGTCGTATCTGGCCCAATGTGACGCTATCATCCCCGAATGGGAAATACCGCATTATCATCTTCATCGCAACACCAGTCCTAACCGAACACCAAGTTTGGAAGCCACATGAAGATCTGCGGCAGATAGATGAGCAGGACCACTTCAATAAGGATTGCACCGAAGAACGGAAGGCTCTCTTTGGTATACTCATCGATCGGGCACTCAAGAATGGCACACGCGCTGTACATGGCAGTTCCTACCGGAGGGGTCATGCCTCCCAAGGTGACGGTGGTCATGAACACGATGCCGAAGTGCACCGGATCCACCCCAAGGTTTCGGACGATGGGTAGGAAGATCGGGGTCAAGAGCAGGGTATTTACCGTCCCCTCCATGACCATGCCCGCCAGAAAGACGAAAGCGCAGATGACAAGCATGATGATGTGGGGATTGGAACTCACCCCGGCAATGACACCGGCTATGGTCTGCGGCACCTTGTCATAGATGATGCCGTAGCCAAGAATGGCGCTGGTCATGATGATGAACAGGATGACCCCGTTGTCCCCAAGGGTGGTCTTGACGACGTTCCACAGCCCCTTCCAGGTCATCTCCTTGTAGATGTACTTCCCTACGAAGAAAGCATAGACGACGGCGAAGGCTCCCGCCTCACTTGCGGTGAACAGGCCAAAGCGGATTCCTACGATCAGGATAATGGGGAACATAAGGGCCCAGATGGACTCTACAAAGGCATCCCACACCTCTCTTGCCGTTGGCGGACGATCGTTCTCCACCGGATAGTTGCGCTTCTTTGCGATACCCCAGGAGGTGACCATCAAAATGGCGCACATGAGGATGCCGGGAATAACCCCTGCCAAGAAGAGCTTTCCGATGGAAACCTCTCCGGTAACCCCGTAAAGGATCAAGCCGACCCCGGGGGGAATGGTTGCGGTGATCAGGCTGCTCAGTGCATTGACCGAACAGGCGTAGCCCTTGGTGTATCCACGGTCGAGCATCGCAGGACCGAGAATGCGTGTTTCCATGGCAGCATCAGCACAAGCAGAGCCTGAGATGCCTCCCATGAAGGTTGAGAGTACACAGGAGACCAGGGCGAGTCCTCCTGCAAGGTGGCCGGTGAGCACGGTGGAAAATTTCACCAAGCGACGGGTGATGCCCGTCTCATTCATCAGGTTTCCTGCAAGCACAAAGAACGGAACAGCCAGAAGCGGAAAGCTTTGGGTGCTCGCAACCATCTTCTGCACCGGAATGATCCAGGAAATGCCGTCATTGGCAAAGAAGAAGGCAAGGCTTGCCAGTCCGATGGTGAATGCCAACGGAACGTTGAAGGCTAAAAGTACGACAAAAAGTATTGCTACAACACCCATGGTGGGGCTCCTCCCTTACTGGACCCTCTGTGTGTCTTTCCAATGTAGAAGCAGGTCAATGACCTGTTCGAGCAAGGAAGAGAACATGCACAGGGCGATCGTGGGGATGGCTGCGGTTGCAAAGCTATAACTGATCTTCAGCGTCTGGTAGGTACGCAGATAGTTCAGGATGCAGAGCCTGATACCCCAATAGGCGATGAAAACGATGAACGCTCCACAAAGGATGTAGGAGATAAGGGCTATCACCTTCTGCAGCTTTGCAGGGAAGGAACGGACCAAGAGGTCCACCCCCATGTGGGAGCGCTTCTTCAGTGCCAGGTCGGCCCCGATCATGCTGATCCATACGAACATCAGCTGCGAGGCATCGACCGACCAGACGATGGGAAGGTCAAACAGGCGAAGGACAGCTGAGGCAAATACCAGCACTACGATGCTGATCAGCATCACCGTGCCTACCTGATACTCAAGCTTGCTGATCACCTCATTGATTCGTTTCATAGAGAACTCCAGAAGAGGAGGAAGGCACAAGGCCTCCCTCCTTACAGTAGAATGATTACTGGCCCAGCTGTGCGTCGATTTTTGCCTTCAGATCGGCCCAACCCATGGTTTCATATACCTTGGCGGAGGCTTCCTTGAACAGGTTCTTATCCACGTCCACGAACGTCAGGCCCTTTTCAGCCATGAGCTTGTTGTACTCGACCTCTTTCTGCAACGTCAACTCGGTGGCATAGTCGCCGGCCTTGATAGCTTCCTGCACCAGGAGGGTGCGGTAGTTCTCGGGCAGGGACTGGAACCACTTTTCGCTGATGACCAAGCCGGTGTAGAGCAAGAAGTGCTCGGTCTTTGCAAGATACTTGGTCACTTCATGCAGGGAGGAACCATAGACTGCGGTAGTCTGTGCTTCGACACTGTCGATAACCTTGCTCTGCAATCCGCTGTAGGCTTCACTCCAAGCGAGGGAAGTCGGGGTTGCACCCATGGCCTTCATACTCTCCTGAGCAACCTTGCTGCCCATGGTGCGTACTCTCAGCCCCTTCAGGTCGGAAGGTTGGACCACGCGGGTGCTGGTCAGGAAGTTACGGGCACCCTGATACCAGTTGCATCCCAGATCGCGCAGACCATGGGTGGCAAGCTGTGCATCCCAGCTCTGGAACAGATCGGTTTCGATGAATGCACGGGCATTCTTGACGCTGTCAAACACATAGGGACCGGTGTAGATGGCCATGTCGGGGACATAGTCGGCAAGCATGCCGGTATCGATGACAACACCAACATTCGCACCGCTCTTGGCCTGTTCGAGCACATCGGCGGTATCACCGAGCTGACTGGAAGGATAGACTTCAATCTTCACCTCTCCCCCGGTTAGCTCATCCATGCTCTTGGCAAGCTGTCCAAGACCGATGGAGATCGGATCGGTATCGGTGAGTACGGTGCTCAGCTTCAGCTCATACACCTTCTTTCCGTCAGATTCCTTGCCACCCTGGGCAAAGAGCATTGTTGCAGAGAGCAACACGACCAGGACTAAACACATGCATTTCTTCATACAAAGCCTCCTTTTCGGCTAAGGGAATCACATAAAATGAGACAGAGAATCTGTCCATAAACCAAGCGTAACACTAGTATGCTAGTATGTCAAATATTTTAACAACTATTTTTACCTCACATATCTCATTACTTTACTTGGATTTATAGGATTTTCTTACAGCCAAACCAGAGAAAAGGCCAGTGATCGGGAGAATCACTGGCCCAAGGGATTTGCGTTGCAAACACACATTGATGTACATCGAGAAGCAGGAAGTCCTGCAACAGCGAGGGAGAAAACACCTACCGGCAAGCAGCTCCGATTGAAGTAGAATCATTGATAGGAACGGGGGACCGATTTCCCAATCGGCTATCCCACTGCCTTCTCCGTTTCATGTCCCTTCCTAACACTAGGATATGCGTAAATGTGGTATATTGTCAATAGAGCTATCTTTATACCATTATCATATATAAAATTATCAGATACTTTTAGCATTATATCGTTAATCTTGCTTTGGTAATTTCCTTGTGTCAGAGCATTTCTTGAATTTAGTTGAAATTTTGCAGGTCAAGGCTTGTTTCTCACACTTTTTGAGAGAGTTCTGTCATACCAAGGCATTCACTCTTTTTTTATCTACATATTGACGAAATGGGTTTCCCGTTCTATAGTTGTCCTTGGCAAATATTGCTTAGAAAAATCAATTGGAGATCCATATGCTTGACCTATGTGCCATACGAAGGTTGCAAACATCGCTGCGCACCTTCGAAGAAGAACTCAAACGCCAAACAGGCCTTTCGTTCAATGATGCACTCTTGTTGTGCGCCGTCAACAAAGGTATCCAGGAGCCAGGAGCCCTAGCCAAGGAGCTTGAGCTCTCCCCTTCCCGTCTGACCAGAATCCTGGACAGCCTCGAGGGTCGCTCGCTCATCAAACGCAGCCTCAGCAGCGCAGATCGCAGGAGCCTTACGGTAAGCCTGACCGAGCAAGGCTCGGCCATGGTGCAGACCTACAGCTGCTCGGAGATCTGTCTCCCTGAGGATCTTGCATTCCCCCAAGCCACTACTTAGGAGGACCTATGGCAAAATATCTTATCGTTGGAGGAGTCGCAGGAGGCGCAGGAACCGCCGCCAGGCTCAGGAGAAGGGATGAAAATGCCCAGATCATCATGTTTGAGCGCGGAGAGTACATCAGTTACGCCAACTGCGGGCTGCCCTACTATGCCGGAAATGTCATCACCGAGCGCTCACGCCTCTTTGTCATGACCCCAGAGCGATTCGCAGAGAGCCTGAACGTTGAGGCACGTGTTCTCAGCGAGGTGGTATCCATCAACCGCGAGGCAAAGACCATCCATGTAAGGGACCTGAAGAACAACACCGAATACGACGAACGCTATGCCACCCTCATCCTCTCACCCGGTGCCAGTCCTGTCCGCCCTCCGATACCCGGCATCGATCATCCTGCCATACTCTCCCTTCGTTCCGTAACGGATATTGATAGGATCAAGGAGAAGGTGGACAAAACCACCACCAAACGCGCAGTCGTGGTTGGCGGCGGATTCATCGGCTTGGAGATGGCAGAGAATCTGAAGGAACGCGGTCTGGAAGTCTCAGTAGTGGAAGCACTCGAACAGGTGATGAACATCATCGACTACGATCTGGCTGCCGAAGTGCAGCAACACCTGAGAGCCAAGGGAGTGAACCTCTATCTCAAGGATGGTGTTGCCGCCTTCGAGGGCCATGACAGCATCGTAAGCGTCCGCCTTTCCTCAGGGACACTCATCGATGCAGACCTGGTCATCCTCTCCATCGGGGTACGTCCCGACACCGCCTTCCTCAAGGAAGCAGGCATCGAACTTGCCAAGAATGGGGCGATCAAGGTAGACCCATACTTTACGACCAATGACAAGAACATCCGTGCAGTCGGAGATGCAATAGAGTTCACCAGCCCGCTGACCAAGCTTCCGATAACCGTACCGCTGGCAGGGCCTGCAAACAAACAGGCTCGGCTCTGTGCTGATGCCATTGTTGATGGGAACAAAAAACCCTACGAAGGGACCATCGCCACCAGCATCGCCAAGATCTTCGATATGACGGTAGCCTCCACCGGCCTGACCGAAAAGAGCCTGAAGGCAGCCAAGTTGCCCTACCGCTGTGCAGTCACCCATGCTGGCAATCATGCAGGGTACTACCCCAACTCCCTCCAGCTTACGCTCAAGGTCCTCTACCACCCCGAAACAGGAAAGGTATGGGGAGCGCAGGGTGTCGGCTATGATGGGGTGGACAAGCGCATCGATGTCATCTCCGCCTTCATCGGCAAAGAGGGGACCGTTCATGACCTCGCTGAGTTCGAGCAAGCCTATGCTCCTCCCTTCTCCAGTGCCAAGGATCCAGTGAACATGGTCGGCTTCATTGCCGTTAACGTTCTCGAAGGCTATAGCGATACCATCAGCTGGGAAGAAGCTGAAGCGGCTCGGAAAAACGGTGCTTTCATCCTGGATGTTCGTACTGAAGAGGAGTTTGAGCTCGGTGCCATCGAAGGGGCTGTGAACATCCCCAATACCGTGCTCAGAGAACGTCTCTCCCAGGTTCCCAAGGATCGTGAGATCATCCTCTACTGTGCCATGGGGTTGCGCGGATACCTTTCCGAGCGCATTCTCCGGCAGAACGGCTACACCAAGGTGAAAAACCTCACGGGAGGGTTCAAGACCTATGACCATGCCGTTCGGGAGCGTGAGCTCTTGGAGAACCGCCAGAAAATCTCCGTCAAGGATGAGCCCGGCCTGATCAACAACCTCAATGAGGATGGTTCCTTCCGCAAGCGTTCAGAGAACAAGATCTTCAAGGTCGATGCCTGCGGCCTGCAGTGTCCGGGTCCGATCATCCGCCTGAAGAAGGAGATCGACAACCTCGAACAGGGGGATCGCATCGTCATCAAGGCATCCGACCCCGGCTTCGGCGTCGATGTGCAGTCCTGGTGCAAGCTCACCGGCAATGAGCTGGTGAGTGTCACCACCACCAACGGCATCATCGAGGCAGTCATCGGAAAGGGAAATCCTGATGTATGCGCCATGCCCTCCTCTGCTGGGGAGAAACCAGCCATCTGCGACCCCGACAACGGGGCAACCATGATTGTCTTCTCCAACGACCTGGACAAGGCACTGGCCTCATTCGTGCTTGCCAATGGGGCTGCTGCCACCGGTAAGCCCGTAACGATGTTCTTCACCTTCTGGGGCCTTTCGGTTCTTCGAAAGAAGCATGCCCCCAAGGTAAAGAAGGATTTCATGGGAACGATGTTCTCTGGCATGCTTCCCAAGGGCATGGAACAGCTTTCCCTCTCTTCCATGAATATGGGAGGAATGGGTGCGAAGATGATGAAGGGCCGCATGCGGAAGAAGCATGTCGACCAGGTGGAACAGATGTTCGAAGAGGCAAAGAAAGCAGGGGTACGCATGGTAGCCTGCCAGATGTCCATGGACATCATGGGCATCACCAAGGAAGAGCTGCTTGACGGTGTTGAAATCGGAGGGGTTGCAACCTACATGGGTGCAGCTTCCGAGAGCAAGATCAACCTCTTCATCTAATCTGCATCTCAATAGTGGGGTGGCCGTTGCTCTCCGAGCAGGCCATCCCCGCTCTCATCCACCATATCGGTGACCCGTTTCTCCAATTTCTCGAGACGGCTCTGCAAAAGTGCGATTTCCTTGGCTTGCTCCGTCACCACCGAGTCAAGGGTGACTATCGTCTCCTCCGCATATGCAAGTTTCACTTCCAGCTTAGTCAGACGTTCTTCCATAGTAGTCGCTCCTTCTCTCCTTCATCCTAGCATGGAGTGTAGAGGAGGGCAACGTAGGGTGTGTTGCAACGCTGGGTAGGTTTGTGCAATTTTGGCTTGCCAGATGAGCTGAACGTGCTATACTGACTTGAGTTTTGTTGCAGAATGGTGCAAATAAAGGAAATCACATGAAAGGCGAACGAGTTGCACAACTTGAATTGTTGCTGCATTCCCATCCAGAGGGTTTGAGACGAGCGGAAATTGCACGGAGACTGGGAGTACACCGCTCAACGATCAGCCGCTATGTTGACGAGCTGAAGCTGTACATCGACATCTATGAAGAGAATAACCTCATCAAGATCAAGAATCGGGATGAGGATGAGAATATCGCCTTGAGCGTCTATGAGAGCCTTGCCTTCAACCTCTCTGCAGAGATGTTGGCGAGCAGCACCGAGTTCCAGAACCCTCACCTCGCCTCAGGACTTCGCAAGATTGCGATGAATATGCGCTCCTATGCTCCAAAGATCAGCGAGAACGTGGTGAACCTAGCCGAGCAAATCGACAAGCAATTGCAGGAGAGAAAGGAGAGCAGCAAATTCAATGCCATCCTGGAAGTCCTGATAGACAGCTGGGTCTCAGGGCGCATCGTAAGGATCGTGCAGAGCCTGAAGGGCTTTGATCCGATCGAAACTGAGCTTGCCCCCTACTTCATCGGCTTCCGTGAGGAAGACACCGGAGGAAGACATCCCATCAGCGTCACCGGAAGACTGAGACATACCACCGAGATTGTTACCATCGACATCAGCACGATCACCAGTGCCACCATCCTCGATGAGACCTATACGATTCCTGACAACCTCAAGCCCTTCAAGTTCCCCGAGAGTGAAGAGCGTTATGAGAGCATCGACATGATTCCGCTGAGCCTCAGACTCAAGGAACGATCGGCCATGAACGTCTTCCGTTCCGTTGTTCACGGTACCCCGGTTTTTGAGAAGCAGAGTGACGGTTCGCTCATTTGCAATATGGATGTGGAAAACTCAATCGAGCTCTACCTCAGGATCATACAGTGTGGTGATTCTGTGGAAATACTTGGTCCTGAGTCCTTCCGTAAGAAGTTTTGCAAGATGCTGAACAAAATCCTGGCCTTGTACCAATAATATTTTCCTTGCCCCACATCACGAAAATCGCTATGCTGAATAGCAGGAGGAAACGACCATGAAAGAGTATGAGTGCGATCTTTGCGGGTATGTGTACGACCCGACTGTAGGTGATCCCGACAACGGAATCAAACCCGGAACAGCCTTTGAAGACCTTCCCGAGGATTGGGTATGACCTCTCTGCGGAGCTCCTAAGTCTGACTTCTCTCCCCGCGACTAAGGTTGTGGGTTTTTCAGACGGGGGTAGGCTTGGCCTTCCCCGTTTTTTTGTGTCCTTACGCTTCTTCTCTGAGGAACCGTAGGACATTCTCCTTGACAGCAGGATGGGCCACGTTTGGGTAGAGGCACAGCCTGACATACGCAATACCCTGTGCTGTCTCCCTGAACAGGTCGGGAGGGTAGAAGTAATCATCCTCACCTCCTGCAACCAAGGTGGGGCACACAATCTCTTACAAACAATCTTCAACCGCATGCGTATCTTCCGCCTCGAAGGTCACCACCAGATCGGTCGGGTCCTCCGGATGATCGAGTGAAAGCAGAAATGCAATGAGGCCAACCAACTCTGAAAATACCCTTGCTGGTTCATTCGGTAATCTCTTTTGACCACTGGATGGCACGCTCAATCTCGCCATCTTTCAGGGGCCCTTCCTTTTCAATGACTATGAATCCCATCGGGGGAACGGCTCGCACTCCTCCCTTTTTCACCAGAGCACTCATGATCGGCTGGGCAGCATATCCGAACAATCTCACTAGGATGGTCAGGAAGCGATTGCCGACCTGCTTCACATCCACGCGGGTATCGAAGGAAGCGACCTTGACGTTCGTGAGGCTTCCAACGGGAAGGTTCTTCAGAAAAGCCTTGACCGACGGCAATGGTTGGAACGCTTGGGTCGGAGAACCGACAAGCAAGATATCCAGATCTTTGAGCTGTTCAGCTTTCACCTCTCCTACGCGAAGCACATCAGCTTTGCAGGCACTGCCAATGGCTTTGGCAATCGACTCAGTATTCCCATATGCAGAATCATAGACAACCAGGATGTTCATACGGTTCTCTCCTTCTGCTTGATTGTATCCTTTTACAACATCAATAAACAACAAAAATAAGAGTACATCGGATGCATGGATACCAACCCATACAGATCGCACACAAGTGAGCCAAATTGTAGTATCTTGAAAGCATCAATGGAGGATATCTATGCCGATGTTACAAGCAATCAATGACCGAAGAGCGTTCCGTGCTCTTGATGCCAAGCCTATAGAAAAGGAAACTCTGTTGCGCTTGGTCGAAGCTGCCCATACCGCCCCCTCATCCTTGAACAACCAGCCGTGGCGCTTTGTGACTGTCACTGACACCGAGGTGCTCGATACGTTGAGAAAGACGCTTTCTCCGGGCAACTATTGGGCTTTGCAGGCCCCCGCCATCACGGCAGTGGTCACCAACAAGGCGTGGGGAATGACACTGGGCAACCGTGATTTCGCCCCCTTCGAACTTGGCATGGCTGCCATGGCCTATCAGACCCAAGCAGTAGCAGAGGGCCTCTATGTCCACCCCATCGCCGGCTTCAACGTCGATGAAGCGAAAAAAATCCTCAACATCGCAGATGAGGACACCCTCATGATCATGCTGGTGGTAGGCCATCCTGGGGATAGTTCAAAATTGAACGAAAAGCACCTTGAGAGCGAAAAAGGCAAGAGAATCCGCCTACCGCTTGAGAAGGTACACAGCTTTGACACCTTCACCGACCAGATCAAGCCGCAACCCAAATAAGAGGAGAGCAAATCGTGCACCTACCCAACTTACTGGAGGTGCACGATTTCTTGGTTGATGACGTCGTTCAGCCGCTCTTCCTCGGTGATGATCATTGAACTCTCCTTGAGAAAGGAGCTGCCGATCATGGCAGCAACCAAAAGCCCTCCCAGCGAGGAGAGCAGCATCACTGAGTACTGCTCGGTCGTCACCAAGCTTACGATGAGGATGAATGCACATCCAGCCTGGCTGAAAAGCAAGAGCATGCCTTGGATGATCTCTTCATGGATTCCCTGGCCCAACTCTGCAGCATACTGGCTGCCGATAGGGACGGAAGCAAGCAAACTCAATCCGACAATTGAAGCCCCAATCAAGGCAATCGCCTCACTGCCAAGTATGACCTGACCGATTTGCTGACAGAATACCAACAAAAGAATACCTGGTATCGAGCAGACATTGCAGAAGACGAAAAAGAGCTTCCGTCTACGGAACCGATCCGAGAGGGCCGGAAGCAGGACTGCACCCACCATACCTCCGGCAAGCATCGCTATGCCAAGCAGCCCGTTTGAATCGGGGAATCCAAGCAGAGCACTGATTTCGTCAACCTTGATGAACAAGGTCATCAAAACTCCCCAGCCTACTGAAAAGATGATCGTCAGTCCCCTCAGTGAGGTATTGGCATTCAAGGCACGAAACGAGGAGAGGAAACTCTCACTCTTTTTGGAAGCGAGGGAAGACGAGGGGGTGGGAGGGTTCTCCCTGATCAAAAAAGCAGGAATGAGGGCGAGGATGGAACTGAAAAATGCATAGAAGCGCATCATCTGTTCAAATCCGCTTCCCCACGCAGGATCGTTTGCACGGGTGGCAACCATCAGGGGGCTGATGATCATGACCAGAGCAAGACTCAGGTACTGGCTCGCTGAGGTGATACCTACAGCCATTCCCCGCTCTCGGATGGGAAACCAACGCGACACAATCTCTGTGATGCTGGTCAGGACAAGCGCTTGGCCCAATGCAAGGAAGAACTGGCCGAACAAAACAGCCAGAAAATTCGAAAGATAGAGCCACTTGGTCATTGCACCGAAGATGATGAGGCCACTGGCTATCCAGGTTGCCCACTTGATACCCAGACGATGCAGCAGGTAGGATGCAGGAATGCTGGCAACGATGAAGACCAAGAGATAGGTCAAGGAGAGCAGGTCAACCGGACTGGAATACCGCAAGGGAAGCTGTCCTTGGTAGTAGTGGTTTGCCACCCTCCCCACAGGAGCGAGGTTGAGCCACTGGACCCCCACCGAAAACATGAGAAGTACCAAGGAGAGCAAAATAAGATACCGATAGCGATACGCCTTCACGCTTTTCATGGGTTACAGCATACAGCAAAGTGTTTCACTTGTATATCTTCTCTGGAAGTGAGAAGACAAATCGCCTATACTCTGGATATGCAAGATACCATCAACCTACTGCTCACAAGACGTTCGGTGCGCTCCTTCGAGGAGAGACCTATTGAAGAGGAACAGCTGAAGCTGCTCAAAGAAGCAACATTACGTGCACCCACTGCGGGAAACATGGCACTCTACTCCATCGTGGAAGTCTTCGACCCGATGAAGAAGCAAAAACTCAGTGAAATCTGCGACAACCAGGACATGATCGCCCAAGCTCCACTGGTCTGGGTTTTCCTTGCTGACATGCAAAAATGGGTGAACTACTTCCACGAAAGCGGTGCTGTCGAGAAGGCCGAGAGGGACAACCTCGCTTCCTATCGGAAGCCCGGTCTTGGAGACCTGCACCTTTGCATGCAGGATGCCATCATTGCGGCACAGAATGCCGTGGTCGCAGCTGAAGCGCTGGGCATCGGATCGTGCTACATCGGTGATGTGATCGAAAACTTCGAGGCTTTGAGAGAGCTTCTCGACCTGAAGCAATACACCATCCCTGCCTGTATGCTCATCTTCGGCTATCCGAAAGGGAAGAAGCCGGTCAAGCTTACCCCACGATGCCCTGCGACCTCCATCTTCATGACCGATTCCTATCAACAGCCCCATCTGGAGCAACTGAAGACAGCCTTTGCTCAGCATGAGATGCAACGCAGAACCACCAACTCCCTCCCCTATGACAACACAGGAACACTTGCCGACTACTACTACCTACGCAAGCATACCAGCCCTTTCATGGAGGAGATGAATCGCTCGACATCGGTCATGTTCGATTGGTGGTGCAACGGCTAAATTTCTTGCGTCTGCACCGCTTTCCCACTACCATACACCTATGGCGTACACGATTCTTCTTGTTGATGATGAAACGGCGGTACGGGATGGAATTCGTTCCCGTACCCCATGGCAAACCTATAATTTTGAGGTCATAGCAGAAGCCGGCAATGGCATAGAAGCCTTGGAACTGGTTGAGGAGCTGCATCCCGATGTCGTCATCACTGACATCCGAATGCCCTATCTTGATGGGATGGAGCTGATCCAACAGATTCGCAGCAGTCATCCTGCAACCACCCTTGTCATCCTCAGCGGCTATGACGAGTTCACCTACGCCCAACAGGCGATGCGCTATGAGGTGAGCGAGTATGTACTGAAGCCGGTGTCCGTCGAGGACCTGAGCAAGCTGCTCGAACGGCTTGGAAAGCGCCTCGATGAAGAGATCAAGCGTACCCAGGACCAAGATCGTCTCAGACAAGCTTACTTGCAGGCACTCCCTCTGATCAGGGAGAAATTTCTTGTCTCGTTGCTTACCACTGTCCATCCGCTCTCCGACTCCTTGCTGGTCAGCAAAGCCCAGGAGTATGGCTTCGATCTGGATAAGGACGAGTTCATGGTGGCACTGATCGAAACCAACCACTATCAGGATGATCCCTTGCAGGCTCTGGCCATGTTGGAAGTCATCGAGGAAGCGCTCAAGAAGGAGGGAGGAGGCCTTGCCTTCCAGTTTGAGAATCAGATTGTCATCATCTTCAGTGCGCACAGCCACAACCAGAGCCAGTACGACTCGCTCTTCCGCAAACAGACCTACCGCAAGGCTGAGCATCTGAAAACATACCTGGAGAAGTTCTCTTTCGATGCAGTCATGGGGGTGGGAAGCCTTGTCCATAACCCGTCTGCCATCACCCTCTCCTACCATCAGGCCCTCACCGCTCTCAACTACAGCTCCTGTTACCCGGAGCAATCACTCTTCTTCATCAGCGACCTTGAGAACACCCCCACCGAGGAGAGCGTCGGGAAACTGCAGGAGATGAAGTCAAACATCCTCATTGCGGTCAAGATGGGCAATGAGGAGCAAGTCACCGATGGAGTGAACCAGCTGCTCGGTGAGCATCTTGCTTCCCTTGGCGTGCAGGAGATGCAAGCCCTGTTGCTTGAGCTCTCATCATCCTTGCAAGATCTCGCACACTCCTATGGACACTCCCTTTTCGCCATCGGCGAGGAGGAGGGCCGCAACCTTTTCCTAGAACTGGCAAGTCTGACCACTCTGGGCAAAGCAAGGCGGTGGTACACCCGCCTTTGCCTGACCCTAAGGGCAATGATTGCAGGACAACGGGAAAACAGTCATATCCAATTCATTGGACAAGCCAAGACCTTGATCGCCAAGCACTTCACCGAGAGTGGATTCGGACTTGAGCAGATTTGTGAGATGATCGGGGTGAGTCCCTCCTATTTCAGCTCCACCTTCAAGCGGGAAGTGGGGTTGAGTTTCGTACAGTACCTTACCGGAATGCGAATGGACAGGGCCAAGGAGCTTTTGGTGAAGACCGAAGGGAAAACCTATGAGATTGCCCAGACAGTGGGCTTTGCTGAGCCAAACTACTTCAGCTTCTGCTTCAAGCGACATGTGGGGCTCTCCCCCTCCCAATATCGACAGGCAAACCGATGAAGAGCATCCGAGGCCCCCACTCCATCAAGACCATCCTCTCCATCGCCATTGCAGTGGTCTCCATCTCCTTTACCTTGCTTGTGTCTGCAATCCTCTATACCCAGTTCAGTTCGACCATCAGGGAGAACGCCACCGTCTCAACCCGTGAGATAGTCCGTCAGGTGAATGCCAACCTCAACTTCTACACCAACGACATCCTCACCATCGCAGGCTATGCACGGGATCTTGCCAAACAGACCAACGACCTGCCCCGCTTCGAGATTGAGCAACGTCTGCGCTCAATCGTTGACAGCAGACAGGACATCGTCTGTCTGGTGCTCTTCAATCTGGAGGGAGAGGCGGTTCTCTCCACAAGCGATGCAAAACTTCGCAGTGCCAAGGAAATCAAGGATCAGACCTGGTTCACCAGAGCCCTCGGAGGTGAGGGAAACTTCTATTTCACCGGACCGCATGTCCAGCAGCTCTTCACCTCAAGCTACCCCTGGGTCATAACCTACAGCCAACAGATCAGCTATCTGGATGAGGGGGGAGAGACCAAGTACGGACTCTTGGCAATCGATATGAACTTCTGGGCGGTGAGTGAGCTTTGCCAGAATGCAAGACTAGGGTCCACCGGCTATGTCTACTTCATCGACAACAATGGAAAAATCGTCTACCACCCCTACCAACAGCTGATCAACTCCGACCTCTTCAATGAGGATCTGGATGCGGTCCAAGAACACATCTTCGGAACCTTCACCAACACCTTTGAAGGAAGGGAACGGCTTGTGATCGTTGATACGGTCAACAATGCCCGCTGGCGAATCGTTGGGGTTGCCTACATGGATGAGCTGATGTCAGGTTTGGACCAGTACACCTCGGTCATGTTCCTGGTGCTTGCCTTCTGTATCATCATCACCATCCTGCTCTCCCGTACGGTCTCCGCGTACATCAGCCGCCCCATCAGAGAGCTGGAAAGGCTGATGAACAGCGTGGAGCGCGGCGATTTCTCTTCTCCTCCCACCGTAGGAGGAAACCAAGAGGTTGCAGCCCTCTCGCAAACCTTCGCCCTGATGGTCGGTCGTATCCGCCAGCTCATGGATGACATCGTCAAGAGCCAGGAGATGAAACGCAAGTTTGAGCTCGATGCTCTGCAGGCAAAAATCAATCCACACTTCTTGTACAACACCCTCGATTCGGTGGTTTGGATGGCTGAGCAGAACAACACCGAGGGGGTCATCACCATGATTACCTCCCTCGCAAAGCTCTTCAGGATCTCGATCAGCAAGGGAAGGGACATCATCACCCTCAGCGAGGAGCTGGAGCATGTACGCAACTATCTGATCATCCAGCAGATCCGCTACCGAGACAAGTTCGAGTTCTCCATCTCGATGGAAGCGGGTATGGAGAATCTGCCGACCATCAAGCTCATCGTCCAACCCATCGTGGAGAATGCCATCTATCATGGCATCAAGTACCTGCAGGAGATGGGCCATATCGACATCAAGGTGTTCAAGCGCAAACCAGGAGCTGTAGTAATCGAGGTTCGTGACAACGGGGTGGGCATGGATGAGCAGAAACTCTCAAACATCCTTAGCTACGAAGGACCGCACCATAAGGGAGGAGCGGGTATCGGGGTGAGGAATGTCCACCAGAGAATCCAACTCTACTACGGCTCTGATTACGGCCTTGAAATCTCCAGCGAATTGGATGAAGGAACCCTGGTCAGGCTCGTAATACCCGAACAGGTGCCGATCCATCCCATCAAGGTGGCCTCATCATGAAACGAGTACTCCTCATCTTGCTCATCACTACCCTTCTTCTTGGCTGTTCCAACAAGCAACAGGATCAAAACAAGACCTATCGCATCGCCGTCATCACCATGATGCAGGGAGGCGAATTTTGGGGAGCTCTGAAGAACGGGGCAAGAAGCGCTCGCAGCGCTACCGGATCGGTATTGGAATTTCTCGCCCCAGTCAATGAGTCAGACTATGAAGGCCAGATCAGTGCAGTCCAACGCGCCATAGACCAGCAGTTTGATGCAATCGTTCTCTCTCCAAGCCACTACACCCGTCTTGAGGACGTGGTGGCAAAGGCACGAAGCAAGGGTATCAAGGTGGTGTTTGCCGATACATCGCTGATGAACGTACACCCAGATTTCTCCATCACCGCCGACTACCAGGCGATAGGAAAAGCAATGGCAGAGCACGCATTCTCCCATTTTGCTGAAGGGGAGCCGATCAAGGCCCTGGTCTTGGGATCGATGCCGAACACCAGCAGCATGACGGCAATTGTGGAAGCTCTGGCAGCCAATTTTGCGAAAAAGGAAGGAGCTGCAATTGTCAATGCAACCTACTCCTTTACCGATGAGGCGATCGCAAAAGATATCACCACCAGCGCCCTTGCCAGCGATCCTTCGATCAATCTCATCTTCGCTCTGGAAGAGTATACCGCCCATGGCGTGGCGAATGCATTGAAAGAGAATCAGAAGGTTCACTTCATTGCCTTTGGAACCACCCAATATGAGATCCAGCTCCTGGAGCAGGGTGTCATCGATGCCTTGGTAGTGGTCAACTCCTTCAACCTCGGTTACCGTGCAGTGATGGCCGCCATCGACCTGCTGAACGGGATAAAACCTATAGAGAAGCTGGTGGATTTCGACCTCGTGACCAAGGAGTCGATGTTCAGCGAAGAACATCAGCGCCTGCTCTTCCAAACGCTGCAATAGAAAGAGGCAGGGTTGCCCCTGCCTCAAGTAGCGTAGGAAGGGACGACTACTTCTTCTGGACGTATTTGCGGATATCGAAGGAGACCGCAGAGACGATGATGACACCCTTGATGATGTTCTGCCAGTACGGGTTGACCCCGATGAACGTCAGACCATAGTTGATGAAGCTGAAGATGATGACACCCGCGATTACCCCGCTGACCGTACCAACACCACCGGTGGTAGATACACCACCGACAACACAGCTGGCGATGGCATCAAGCTCATACCCGTTGCCGTAGTTGTTGGTTGCACCTCCAGTACGGGCTGCTTCCAGCACGCCTGAGAGCGAGATGAGAAAACCACATACCCCAAAGAGCCCCACCAAGGTCTTGGTGATGTTGATGCCTGAAACAGCAGCTGCCTCAGGGTTTCCCCCCACCGCGTATACGTTCTTGCCGAACACGGTCTTGTTCAGGACGAACCAGACGATGATCGAAACAATACCCGCAAAGACAACGATGACCGGGACAAAGCCCACTGAACCCGAGCCGAGGAAGGTGAAATCAGCTCTGAGGCCGCCGATGGGCTGGCTGTTGTTCGGGGGCATGTTGAAGTAGATGGAGTTGATCCCATAGATGATCAACATGGAACTGAGGGTTGCGATGAAGGCCGGTACCTTG
>JAAYQY010000032.1 GCA_012519125.1 Spirochaetales bacterium | reverse complement strand
GTTGTTCACCCATCCTTGGGGTAGTGCCTCCACAACGCATGTCGTGGACGTGTTGCAAGGCAGGGATCTCAGGCGTGGGCTGGTTGACGACTTGGAGAAGATGAAGCGGCCGACCTTCATGACCCTCTTCACCACCTATTGGGAAGCCAGTTCACTGGAACTGCTGTTCAAGCCTGGGTTCACCCCCTCCTACCTTCCCACCGAGGGGCGATACAGCCTCATCCCACCAGCCTTCTCAACTGCTACCTTTACAGAGATGGATACCCACACACTCTCAGCATACGAAATAGGCAGCCGCTATCGCATCTCAAAAGGGAAGCTGGATACAGGACTGCTCTATTTCAATGGCTACTATCCTGACCCGGGATTTTCGATCACAAGCCTGGCACCACTCTCTCTAGACCTGATCTACACCCGCTACCAGCTCTTCGGTCTGGAATCCAGTCTCTTTTTTGAGCCCTTCACGTTGGCCTTTGAAGGTGGCTTCTTTCTCAGTGAGGACAGATCGGGAAGTGACAGCGCTCTCTTCAACAACAAACTCGCCTACCTTGCCGAGCTCTCCTATACCCACCCTTCCACTTCGGCTTTCGTTGCCCTTGCCTATCAAGGAAGGTATGTGTTCGACTTCAGCACCAATGCTTCTGATATCGATGTTCTCTCCTCCTATGATGGGAAGGCATATGAGAACACGCTCATCTTCGTGGTGGAGTATCCGCTGATACAACAGAAGCTGACACTCCGAGGTGCCTTGACGTATCAGATGGAGAGTGAAGGATATGCATTTCTGCTTGGCCTCTCCTATGCTCTAGAGGACAATCTCCAGGTGTTTGGGAAAGCAACCTTCTACGGTGCATTAGGCACCAAGAGCAGCCTCTACAAGAGTTGGGACGATAATGATGTGGTCATGGTAGGCCTGCAAGCATGGTTCTAGCACCGGTTATGTGATAGGATTTTTCCGGAGGGCCTCTATGCTGATCCTATCCGACTTTCTGCTCTTCCTTACCACAGCCCTGGTGGTCTCCATAACGTGCTTGTGCGTCCTGTTGCGCGTCCGTATGAACGATGCCTATACCGACTCGTTCCTTACCGTCCTCACCCCGTTGAGCTTACAAGTCTGCCTCACCTTGCTGACCACCTATCTGAGCCGGGTACTGGATGAGCAGACCCTCCAATCGAAATCGTATGAGATATATGCCTTGGGAGCCACCCTGCTCTCCATCCTCTTGACCACCATGCTGCTGCTCCTGCTAAGCAGGTACTTGATCAAACTCATCACAGCCAGCGACGAGCAGAAGCATCTGGGCAATCGGATTCTCACCCTCTTGATCTTCCTCTTTTTCATCCTCAGCTTGTGGATTGTCTTCGCAAAAAGCGGAGGCGATTGGGTAAAAGCCCTGGATGACACCACTCGCTACCACTTTTTCAGTGCAAGCATGTTTCTGGTGATCCACGGAATCCTTGGATGCATCTATGCAAAACGAGCGACAACATGGGAGGAGGAGCGGTTGCTGAAGGGCATCTGCTACACCTTCCTGCCGTTGGTCTTCCTCTTTCCCCTGGACCTGTTGTTCTTCAGGATGGTGGCATTCAAGCTGATCTATCTGAGCTTTGCCGTGCTTTCGGTCTATCTCTACTACTTCATCAGCCGCCGATACTTCCTCACCTATGAGAAGCCAGGAAAGCTCACTTCTGCAAAGGCGAAGCAACTGGGGATTTCGGACCGTGAGAAGGAGATCATCACGCTTTTGGTGGAGGGACTGAGCAATCAGGAGATTGCGAAGAAGCTCTTCATCTCCCCCAATACCGTGAAGACCCACATCAAGAACATCTATGCCAAACTAGGCATCAACAACCGACTTCAACTCTTCTCACTACTCAACAGCTAGGCTTTGCAGGCACTGCAGATTCCGGTCAGAAAGAAGGTATGATCGGTGATGGTGAAGTCCCACTTCTTCTCCCAAGCGTGCATCTGCTCATCATAGCCGCAGCTTCCAAGATCGATGAAGCGGTGACACTTCTCACAGTGAAACCAGTGGTGATGGATACCGCTGTCGGCTCCCCGATAGCTGTAGTAGCGCTCGGTGCCGTGTTCGCTGCAGTGCAGTATGAAGGATTGTGCCATCCCCAACTCTTCAAGGTAGTGCAAATTACGATACACCGTTGCTTGGTCGTACGAAAGCGAAGGTTCTTTGGCGAGCATCATAGCCGTCACGGGTTGGACACTTGCCTTCAGGGCTTCCAAGATGGCTTTTCTTGCCTTGGTCATCTGCTCCTCCTCATCTTTATCAGATGTCCCACCGAGCGCCCAAGAAAAAAGGCTCCAGCAATGACCACTACCATTGCACCTACCGGGAGGTCCAGCACCCACCCTGAAACAAGCCCGGCAAAGGAGAAAAGGAGTGCAAAGAGCGTCGAACCCACCATCATGGCAACAAGGTTCTTCGCTCCGAATCCTGCAGTTCCTGCAGGCAGGGTGAGCATGGCTATCACCATGACAATACCGACAAAAGTCTGCAGCAGCACCACTGCAACCGCAGTAATGGCAAGGATGACCAAGAACACCAAGCGTGTGGGAATACCCCGCACCTGGCTGAACTCCTCATCAAAGCTGGTTGCCTCAATCTGTGGATAGAAGTACCAGGCAAGCAGGATTACCACCACATCGAGGGCAAAAAGCAAGACAAGATCTTGGGTGGAGATCAAAAGGATGTTGCCGAACAGATAACTGGAGGGGTCTGTATACCCTGGGGTCTTGGCCATAAAGAGCACCCCGATGCTCATCCCTATCGCCCAGATTGCCTGGATGACCGTATCCTCACGCTGTTTGGACTTCAACGAGACCGTACCGATGATGAGCGCCGAGAGCAGGGCGAAGACTATAGCCCCAACCATGGGACTGAGATTAGGAACCATGCCGGTTGCCGAAAGGTAGAGCGAAATGCCGATGCCGCCCAGCACTGCATGGCTGATGGCTCCGGCAAGGCCCGCGATTCGTTTGACGGTAACTACCGAGCCGAGCACCCCGAAGAGGACCGAAGAGAGCACCCCTGCGAAAAAAGCGTTGCGGACAAAGGGGAAATCGGGGCTGAACAGAGCGTCAAAAAAACCCATGAACTCACTCATTGCCTGCCTCCTGGGGATAGCGGCATTGGTCTGCAGGAATTTCCACATCATGAAGAATGCGTTTGACCCCATCATCCGGCTCTTCTTCCAGCATGTGCTGGACTACCGTCCGTCCGACCTTGCCCTCCTTGTGGGCATCGATGCAGAAGACACGGTCGGTAAGGGCAGAGACCCTCTTCATATCATGGGTGACGATAAGCACAGTTGTCTTTCCCTTGAGTTTGGCCAAGGTCTCATAGAGACGCTGTTCACTCTCCTTGTCCATATTGGCAGCAGGTTCATCGAGGATGAGCATGTTCGGTTTGGATGCCAATGCACGGGCTACCAGGACCCTTCTTCTCTGTCCTCCACTGAGGTCACTGTAGGGACGGTCGGCAAGTGAGGCAAGCTCGACCTGATGCAGGGCTTCGAGGGCCAGCTGCCTCAGCTTCTCTTTGGGCTGCCGGCCACGAGCTTCCACCATCCCCATCCTCACTACCTCCAGGACGGAGATGGGGAAACTTGGATCATAGGAGGCGTGCTGGGGGACATACCCGATCTGAACCCGTGCTTTGCTGGGATTCTGCCCCAACAACTCAATGCTTCCTGATTTTGGCTGCTCAAGGCCAAGGATGAGCTTGAGCAGGGTGGTCTTGCCCGAACCGTTTGGACCTACGAGTGCGATGAACTCCCCTTCATGCACGTGAAAGCCCACCTCTTCCAGGACCATGAGGTGGGGATAGGAGAACGAGACATCATGAAAATGGAGAACGATGGGTACGTTCATCACTACCTCCCCTTTCCTACGTGTAAAAGCGCTTCACTCATCAGGCGGATATTCTCCATCCACTCATAGGCGAGGGGATCGAGGGCAACCACCTCTGCCCCAACTGATTTTGCCAAGGTCTGGGCACTGGCAACGGGGAACTGCTTCTGTACGAAAATTGCTTTCGCCTGCTCTGCCTTCGCTTTCTCGATCAGAAGTGAGAGATCTCGTGCAGTAGGTTCCTTTCCTCCGGTCTCCACCGCTTCCTGGATGAGAGAGAGTGAATCGAGAAAGTAACCGAAAGAGGGATGATAGACAAAGACGGTACTGCCAGAAAGATGAGCGAGTTTCTTTTGCATATCGGAAAAGAGTGCATCTATTTCGGAAAGCAGGGCTTCAGTGTTTGCTTGCACCACTGCATGATGCTGCTCATCGAGCACAGAGAGCAGGGCTTGCTCGGTATTCTGTGCCAGAACCTTTGCCTGGGACCAACCCAACCACGTGTGACGGTCGATGTTCAAATCATGCTCGTCGTTCTCCTCATGGACCTCTTCCTCGGCATGGTCATGAGCTTCCAACGTGCGCAAGGTCATGCCTTTCGTTCCGTCGACCACGAGCAGATTGGGATACAAGGCCTGGATCTTGTCCTCGAGTGCATGTTCGAAGTCCGTTCCGCTGAGAATCCACACATCCGCCTTGGCCAAGCGGGCCATCTGTGAGGGGGAAGGTTCGTAGGAGTGGGGGTTCTGTCCCTCTCCCACCAAGGTGAGGGTATCGACCAAGGACGGGGCGATCCTATCCACAAAATAGGCCTGGGGCAGAATGCTCACTGCCACAACGGGCAAGGTATCATCTGGTGCTTGTTCACGAGTCCCCGTTGAGAACACAAGGGCCGGAACAAGAAGCAACGTATACAAGAAAGTGGAAAAATGCTTGTTCATGGTACCTCCTGGTACGTACTGAAAGATACTGAAGTTGATACAAATTTGCAAGTCATTCGCAAATTTTCCCTCTCTCTGTACATCACTGTTTGAATATGATTCAATCGAGCCATGCTCTATACACACAACACACACAAACCACTGGTTGGAAAAGATTGCTATATCGCCCCCTCTGCAGACCTGATCGGGAACGTTACGCTCAAAGACGGCTGCTCGGTCTGGTTTCATGCCACCCTCAGAGCAGACGTGGGATCGATTGAGATCGGAGAGCAGACCAACATCCAGGACAATGCAGTGTTGCACGTAACCAAGGATCAGAACCTTGTGGTGGGTGCCCGATGCACGGTTGGCCACAGTGCCATCCTGCACGCCTGCACCATCGCAAATGAGTGCCTCATCGGGATGGGAGCCATCGTGTTGGACGGGAGTTATATCGGCGAGCAGTCCTTGGTGGGTGCAGGATCGGTGGTCTCTCCGAACAAGAGCTTTCCTCCCCGCTCCCTTTTGATGGGCGTTCCCGCCAAGCTGGTGCGCACCCTCACCGATGAGGAGTACGAGAAGATCAGGGAGAACACCGAGGAGTACGCTCACTATGCACAGGATCTGGCAAACGGAAGCCAAGCGATCGGCTAGTCTTCATTAGCCTTCTCAAATCGTTTGATGGCTTCGTTGGTTCCGCCAACCACCAGCACATCGTTCTCCAGCAGCATCAGCTCCGGTACAATCTCGCTGATGGCCTTCTCGTTCCGAACCACCACGATGATGTTCAGGTGATACCGTTTGCGGAGATTGATATCGGCGACTGTCTGGTTGGCAAACACAGAGGTGATCGAAATATTTGCAATGGAGAAGTCCTCGCAAAGCTCCAGAAAGTCCAAGGTGCCGGTAGACACCAAGGAACGCGCAAGACGAGACCCCATCTCCACTTCCGGAAAGACTGCCTCAGCACCAATGCGCTCCAGCACCTTTCCATGGTTGGGGCTGGTGGCTTTGGCAATGACACGGGGGATACCCAGTTCCAACAGGCTCATGGTCACCAGGATATTTGATTCAATGTCCTTTCCGATGCAGACTATCGCCGTTTGGCAATGGGAAATGCCTGACTCGTTGAGTACATCGGTCGTGATGGCCTTCACTGGATAGATGTTCTCGATCTGGTCCTTCACTGCATCCAGTTTCTCAGCCTCTATCTCCAGGACAATGACGTGCTTTCCTGCTTTGGTAAGCTCCATGGCAAGAGAGAGTCCAAACCTTCCCAGGCCGATGATGCCATAGGCATCAGGATCGAATTCTTTTTTCATGGTACGTTGCCTCCCCTAGCCGATGAACACCTGTTCCTCGACATGGCTGAGATGAGATGGTTTTGCTTTCAGGCTGGTGGCGATGGTGATCGGGCCAACCCTTCCTGCGAACATGATGATCATGATGACCCCTTTGGACAGGGATCCAAGTTCTGGAGTGATTCCGGTGGAGAGTCCAACGGTGGCGAATGCCGACACGGTCTCAAAGAGGACAGAGATGAAACTGAACCGCTCTTCCTCAATCAGCAAGAGGAGGAAACTTCCTCCGCTTACCAGAAACGAGGAAAGAAGCAACACCTGAAATGCTTTGAGGATACTCTCATTGCCTACCTTGCGCTTGAATGCCGCCGGCTCACGACGAAACATGAGTGAGCTGAGACTCAAGAACAGGGTGAACGTCGTGGTGGTCTTGATACCACCACCCGTTGATCCCGGCGAGGCACCGATGAACATCAGGCCCATCATGAACAGCAACCCCGCTTGGCTGAACGAGCCGATGTCCACGGTATTGAAGCCTGCTGTACGCGCGGTGGCACTCTGGAAGAAGGACGATAGAAGGTCCAACCGTTCCTCGAGGGCAAAAAAGAGTGTCCCCCCTGCCAGCAGCACCAGGTTCATGGTGAGCACAATCTTGCTATGCATGCTCAGCTTGCTCCACCGCCGGTTGCGAAACACATCGGCAAGCACAAAGAAGCCGCTTCCACCCAGGATGATCAGAAAAGAGGTGGTGAGATTCATCCCCAAATGTGTGCGGTAATCGGTAAGGCTCTTGTACTCGCCCATCAGATCGAAACCTGCATTGTTGAATGCACTGATGGTATTGAACAAGGCATGACCGAACGCAGCGGAGGGTGCATACGTACTGCGGAAGATGAAAAATTCAACGAGCGTACCCAAGGCTTGGAAGGCAAATCCGGCAATGGCAACCGCCCGGACAACCCTCAGCGTTCCCTGCATGGAGGTAAGATTGTACGCCTCCTTGATGAGAGTACGCTTGCCGATGCCAATGTTCATGCCCAGCAGCAGACTGAAGGAGATGACGATGGAGGCAAATCCGAGCCCTCCAAGCAGGATCAACAGGCCGATGATGGTGCGGCCGAACAGTGAGAACGTGAGGGCTACATCGACGGTTACCAGCCCTGTTACGCAGACAGCGCTGGTAGAGATGAAGAGAGCATCAAGATAGGAGAGGGAAACGTTCTGGTTCTGTGCAAGGGGAAGTGAGAGAAGAAGCGAGCCGATCAGGATGATGGCAAGAAAGCCAATCAGCAAGATATGGTTGGGTTGCAAGCCGTGCTTGCGCTTCGGTTTCATGATGGAGTGCATTCTACACCGTCAGGTTGTGTGAAACAACTCCCCCCTCTTTTCTCCTTGTCGATACTAATTCTTACTAGTATACTTTGTATATCACCGTACACGCACAAGGAGAAATTCCGATGTTAGCACAACCTATCGCTGACCTGATCAATGAACAAGTGAACAAAGAGTTCTATTCCGCCTATCTCTACCTGGATATGGCCAATTTTTATGCAGACAAGGGCCTTCTTGGATACGAAAACTGGTTCAAGGTCCAGGCACAGGAGGAGATGAGCCATGCCATGCTGTTCCGCCAATACCTGCTGAACAATGGACATGCAGTAACCCTCTCAGCCATCGCTGACCCCACCAAGGAGTATGAGAACTTCAAGCAACCGCTTGTTGAGGCGCTCAAGCACGAAGAGTATGTCACCGCTTCCATCAATACCATCTATGAGGAAGCATCGAAGACAAAAGACTATCGTACCCTGGAGTTCCTCAACTGGTTCATCAAGGAACAGGGAGAAGAGGAGATGAACGCCCAAGAGAATATCCAGAAGTTTGAAGTCTTCGGATCTGACAGCAAGGGCCTGTACATGCTCAACCAGGAGTTGGCAAGCAGAGTCTTCAGCCCACCTTCGCTGGTTATCTAAGAGCATTGTCACCGGCTTTGCCTGTTGCAAGGCCGGTTTTGTTTTGTTTAGAAAAAGGAGAACGTATGCAGGTCAAGCCGATCAAGAGAATCACCGGAGGAGCAGTCCAGTATGATGGAGCTGGTGTCAAACTGGTACGGGTCATCGGGTACCACGATGTGAAGGAGTTCGATCCCTTCCTGATGCTCGATGCTTTCGATGCAACCGACCCCAAGGACTACATCAAGGGGTTCCCCTGGCATCCGCATCGGGGAATCGAGACGGTTACCTACCTCATTGAGGGAGAAATCGAACATGGGGACAGCATGGGCAACAAAGGCAGCATCAATGATGGCTGCTGCCAGTGGATGACCGGAGGCAGTGGCATCATCCACCAGGAGATGCCCAAGCCGAGCAACCTTATGCTCGGAACCCAGCTGTGGATCAACTTGCCAAAGAAGGACAAGATGACCGATCCTGCCTATCGTGACATCCGCCCCCCACAGATTCCCGTGGTCAAGGGAGAGGGAAAGGAAGTGCGGGTAATCAGCGGAACCTATGAGGATGTCTCAGGTCCTGAACAGGGCGACTATGTCCGTACCCTCTACCTTGATGTGAAGCTGGAGAAAGGGGCTGAGTTCACCCTTACCCTCGATCCTGAACACACCCTGTTCATCTACCTAGTCCGAGGCTCTGTCCACACCGATGGGCAAGAGGTACCCTACCACCGTGCCATTCTCTTCGGCGAGGGTGATACCCTGTCATTGAAGGCCGGGGATGAAGGGGCGAGGATCTTCCTTTACAGTGCAAAACCCCTTGATGAACCCATTGCCTGGGCCGGGCCAATTGTCATGAACACCTCTGAGGAGCTTGCCGTTGCACAACGCGAGCTTCGTGACGGGACGTTCATCAAACACAAGTAAACCCAAGTCAGTGTTGCTTCCTACGGCTGCTTTCTTTCCGAAGGCAGCCGTTTTGTTGTTGGACAGAAGAAAGCTTGTGTTGACATTGTACTAATACACCAGTACAATAGTACAAGAAGAGAGGATCAGTCGGTGAAACTGAAAGAGGAACCGAAATTGGATTTCAGCCTGGATGCAAAGAGCGGGGTCCCTTTCTACAAGCAAATCATTCTGCAGGTGGAGATGGCCATCGCTGACGGAAGGCTGGAGAAAGGGGCTCAGTTGCCAACGGTGCGCAGCCTTGCCGTCGATTTGAGCATCAACCCAAATACCGTGGCACGAGCCTATGCAGAGATGGAAATCCGCAACATTGTCGTCACCCAGCAGGGTTCCGGAACCTTCATCAGTGACAAAAAAGTCAGCATCGATGCCATCGAACGTGAACGCATTCTCTCCCAGATAAGCAAGGAGTTCCTTACCAAGGCTGCCAGCTATGGCTTCAGCCTCGAGGAAATTCTGCAAAATATCAGTGACCTTGGATCCGAACAACAGAGAAAAGAGGAATAATCATGAATCTGTACCAGAAAAAATTTGAACGCATCAAGAACCTGAAAGGGTTCACCCTCAAGAAGGACTTCGCCTTCGGGTCGATCTCCTTCTTGGTGTTGGCCGTCTTCCTCGGCGCCGGGTCGGTACTCCAACTCGCCCTCTTCCCCTTCCTTGGGATAGAGGCAGTTGTGGCGGTAAGTACCGCTGTCTTCCTCTGCGCGTTGGTCATTGCCATTTTCCCACTGTGGGTCACCATGACCAGCCTCCTGCTGATCCTGTGGGTCGGGGTGGTTGGGGGGCTGTCCATCTATCTCTACCCCATCACCATCTTCGCTACCCTGGGGCTTCTCTTCTCCTCTTCCTTCCAGCTTGTCTACCACTGGGACAAGGTGATCATTCTCCGGCTGGGTAAGTTCCACAAAGTGCAGGGACCGGGGCTGTTCCTGCTCATTCCCTTGGTAGACCGAATTGCCGAGTTCCTCGATATGCGTATCAGGGCAACCGACTTCAGCGCAGAGAAAACCTTGACCAAGGACACCGTACCGGTGCACGTCGATGCACTCTGCTTCTGGATGATCTGGGATGCGAAGAAGGCAATTCTTGAGGTGGAGGACTACACCGAAGCGGTCATCCTATCGGCACAGACAGCACTTCGAGACTCCATCGGGAAACACCCGCTCTCGAGCCTGCTCAGCAAGCGAGAGGAGTTGGGTCGTGAGATTCAGCAAGCCTTGGATGCAAAGACCAACCCATGGGGAGTGTCCATCCTTTCGGTGGAGATCACCGACATCATCATCCCCAAGGAGCTTGAAGACTCGTTGAGCAAACAGGCACAGGCAGAACGTGAGAAGGAATCAAGAATCATCCTTGGGGCGGCCGAAGTTGAGATAGCAAAGAAATTCCGTGAGGCTTCGGCCGAGTACGCCAAGGACTCCATCGCCCTCCAACTCAGGTCGATGAACATGATCTATGAGGGTATCAGGCAGAATAACTCCATGATGCTGATGCCCGCATCCATCCTGGATCATATGGACTTTGGGGCAGTACTCGGAAGTGCAGCCTTACAGAAACTACAGGAAACTGAGAGTGCAGAGGAGCAGAAGGAACAAGTATGATCAAGGTAGAAAAGGTTTCGCGCAACTACAAGAGCGGAGAGAGTGTCGTCAAGGCTCTCAGACAGGTTTCATTGGAAGTGGACAAGGGAGAATTTCTCTCCATTGCAGGGCCCTCAGGCTCGGGTAAGACCACCCTGCTCAATCTCATCGGCTGCATCGATGCTATCGATGAGGGGGAGATCTTCATCAATGACATTCCGATCAGCGGGATGGGCAAAACAGAGAAGACCACCTTCCGGAGAAACAACCTTGGCTTCATCTTCCAGACCTACAATCTGATCCCGGTGCTCTCCGCCTACGAGAATGTCTCCTTCGTCCTCTCCCTTCTGGATGTGGAGAAGAGTGAAATCGAGAAGCGGACCATGGAGGTGCTCAGGGAAGTGGGACTGGCAGGCATGGAACACAGAAGGCCGGCAAAGCTCAGCGGGGGTCAGCAACAGAGGATTGCCATTGCACGAGCCTTGGTAAAACAGCCTCAGATCATCCTTGCCGATGAACCGACTGCCAACCTCGATTCCAAGACCGGGGAAGAGATTCTCAAGCTCATGAAACGGATGAATGAGAAGTATGGTACCACCTTCATCTTCTCAACCCACGACCAGATGGTCATGGATTATGCCACACGTCTGGTACAACTTCATGATGGCAGCATTGTCAGTGATGAAAGGAGAGCCTGATGAAATTCATCTTGGAACTGGCGGCCAAGAACCTACTGCGATACAAGCGAAGGACCATCATCACCTCAATAGCCATTGCCATGGGCCTGATGATGTACATCTTCGTGGATTCCCTGCTCATGGGGGCGAATCTGGAGTCCATGCGCAATCTGAAATGGTACGAAACCGCATCTCTGCGCGTCCATAAGGAGTCCTATTGGGAGGAACGGATGTTCCTTCCGTTGGAATCATCCATCGAAAATCCCGAAGCAGTGCTGGACCTCCTTGCAAAAGAGGGCATCACCGCAACCGAGCGAACGGTCTTTGCTGCCGACATGATTCTCTATCAGGAAGACTTCGGTGAAGACGGGAACATGACGGTCCAGGTGACCGCCATCAACCCGGAGACGGATTTTTCTGTCTACCGCTTCAAGGATACCCTGCTTGAGGGACGTTTCCTGCAAAAGGGCGAGATGGACGGAGTGGTCCTCGGCAGCTGGTTCGCTGAGGACATCGGGGCAAAGGTAGGCTACTGGGTCACCTTCGTCACCCGCGGGCAAGGAGGCTTCTACGAGGCCTTCGATATGCGGATTGTCGGCATCGTCAACTGCCCCAATCCGAATGTGAATCGTACCCTGGTCATGATGGACAAGGATGCGGCGGATCTCTATCTCGCGATGGAGGGCGCAGTGACGAGCATTGACATCCTGCTTCCAGAGAAGGGCGACCTGGCCTCTGTCAGCAAAATGCTGCAGGCTGATCTTTCGGTCATAGACCCGCAGCTGCGTGTCTTTACGTGGGAGGACCTCGCCCACGACTACTTGGCTTTGCTTGAAGCGAAGCAAGGAGGAACGGGATTGATCCTTTTCCTGGTCTTCATCATCGCTGCAGTGGGTGTTTCCAATACCATGCTGATGGCAATGTTCGAGCGAATGCGCGAGATCGGGATGATGCGTGCCCTGGGGATGAAAGATCGGGACATCCTCTTCTCCTTCCTCTTTGAGGCAGGGGGAATCGGCTTGGTCGGATCGTTGGTCGGTATCCTGCTGGGAGTCCTGG
>JAAYQY010000376.1 GCA_012519125.1 Spirochaetales bacterium | reverse complement strand
TTGTGGAGTTCCCCGGCCCACCGTTGGTAAGACTGAAGATGACATCGAAGACCTTCATGCCGTTGGAGAGTGAGTGGAATACACTTACCGTGATCGCGCTCATGATGAGCGGAAGGGTGATGCGGAAGAAGCGTACCACTCTCCCCGCCCCATCGATCATGGATGCTTCTATGAGGTCTCTGGGAACCGTCTGCAGCCCTGCTATGTAGATGACCAGGTAGAAACCCAGAGAGTGCCAGACCGAAACCATGAGGACGCTGAAGTAGACCAGGTTCACATCACCCAGCCAACTGAACATGAAGAAGTCCATGCCGGTTGTCTGGAAGAAGGACTCAAAGCCGGCGGAGAAGATGAAGCGCCAGATGTAGCCGATGATGATCAGGCTGACGATGTTCGGCACATAGAAGGCGGCGCGCAATGCATTCTTGCCTCGGATATCACTGTCCAGCAGGACTGCCAGCAGCAGTGCGCACAGGTTGACGACTAGTACGCTGCCCAAGGTCAGACGAAGGGTGAAGCCGAAGGCTTTCCACATATCAAGGTCATCAAGGAAGAGTTCCTTGTAGTTTTCAAGGCCGATGAAGGTCTGCGCGCGATCCAAGCCATTCCACTTGGTGAAGGAGGAAAATACGCTCATGAGAAAAGGTATTTCCACAGAGATGAGGATGGCCGCGAGTGCAGGCAGGGTGAACAGTGCAAAGGTCAGGGCCCTGTCCCATTGTTTTCGTTTCAGTGGTGTCATGCTTTCCATCCAGTGGCCGGAAGAGAGACTTCCGGCCACAATCGAAGGTGAGAATCAGTTACTGGGCAGCCTTTGCAATCTTTGCATAGGCGGAGTCAAGAGCATCGAGCGTCTGTGCCCTGTTGGTGATACCGGCGCAATAGCCCTGGAGGATTGCTCCCAACTGCTGCTCGGTTCCGGTGGGGAACATTTGGTAGAACCAGGGATACCCTGGGGTGCCGGAAGCCAGAAGTGCAGAGGTTTCCTTTGCAATCTGGGAGTCGGGAGCTGCTGCACCGATGATCGGGGAGAGCTGCTTGACCTTGCCGGGGATCCAGTTTCTGCCATACTCGCTGGTGGTCAGCCATCTCAGCCAATCAAGGGCTGCATCGAGGTTCTTGCCGTCCTTGGCGATACGGATGGTCTGGTTGGAGTCGAACATGATGCCGGCGGTTGCTGCATTGTTGCCGATCGGACCTACGAGGAAGCCAATCTCAACTTCAGGGTTGGTCTTGCGGATGGAGTCCTCTGCCCAGTTGCCCTGATGGATCATGGCAACCTTGCCGGTTGCGAGCGAGGAGGTCTGGTCATTGAAGTCAGATTCATTGGGCTTCGGTCCGCCGTACTTTTTGATCAGGTCGAGCAGATCGAATACCTGGCTCATCTGGGGAATATCCTTGAACTTCAGCTCGCCTGCATTGAGCTTGGCGACAAAGTTCTCATACCCACCGTAGTTCTCTGCAGGAACGTTCGCAATGGCCTGCCAGGCAGTCTGTGGCAGTACCCAGAATTCCTTGAAACCGGTGGCGAAGGGCTGTACCCCATTGGCCTGCAATTTCTTGGAAACGGCCTCAAAGTCAGCAAGGGTCTTGGGAAGGGTGGTTATTCCGTTGTCGGCAAACACCTTCTTGTTATAGATGAAGGAGTGGGACTGTACGAGGAACGGATAGCCAAGGACCTTGCCATCAACAATTACACCCTGGAGGGCGGAGGGCTCAATCTTCTTGATGAAGTCCTCATTGGTCAGGTCATAGACATAATCCTTGTAGGTGGAGTTGTCTGCATATGCGCTGCTCATGAAGATGTCAGGGACATCGCCGGAGTTCAGGCGGCTGGTGAGCACCGAGCGGTAGTCGGTCTGCAGGACGGTGATGTCAAGGGTGACCCCGGTCTCTGCCTTGTAGGCTGCTACCATATCATTGTACTGCTCAGCGAGCTCGGGGCTGTAGAACAACACGTTCAAGGTAACAGGACCGGCTGCCTGTTCCTGCTGTCCAGCTGCAAAGAGCGGACTGAAGGCCAACAGGACGGCCATTACTACGAACAGCATCTTTTTCATAACGTTTCTCCTTTTTTTGTACCAAGATTCAAAATACTCTGGTATGTTATACGTATAACACACGAATATATGGTTGTCAACGAAATCATTGTTGTGAGAAGATATTCGGAATTGCAGGAGTTTGCAGGAAAACTATGGGATTGACACAGAAGGAAATAGCCAAACAACTCGGAGTCTCATTCATGAGTGTGAGTCGTGCGCTCAATGGCACCGGCTATGTGTCCGAATCCCTGAGGATGCGCATCCTCACCTATGCCAAGGAGAACGGGTATGAGCCCCATAGGGCAAGCCAGGTATTGGTGCGCATTACCACCCATCGCCTGGCTCTCTTCTCATCCTCCCTTCCCCACTACTTCTGGGATGAGATCGAGAAAGGGGTGCAGGTAGCGGCGCAGCAGCTCAAAGCCTTCAACTACGAAACAACCTACCATCGCATCCCCGAGCAGGATACCCAAGCCTACCTCTCCGTACTCGAAGAAGAGTTGGAAAAGGGCTTGGATGCCATAGGGCTTGTCTATCAGCGAAAGTATGATATGCAGGCCATCCTTGCATGCATCGAGAAAGCAAACATCCCCTATGTGACCTTCAATGTGGACAGCCAGACAAGCAACCGCAGGACTTTCATTGGTTGCGATTACCGCAGTGGAGGCCGCTTGGCTGCGGATTTCATCGCCCGCACCCTCCAGTTGTCTGCAAAGAAGGAGGTCTTGGTGCTGTTGTGTGATGAGGAAGGGCAACTGCAGGGACGCGGACCGGATATCAACAAGCTGCGGCTCGACGGGTTTCTCTCCTTCATGAAAGAGAATTTTCCAACCGTCACCATTCATACTGAATATTTCAGCACCAAACTCCAGGTGGGGTATCAGGACAACCAGATCCTGGAACTCATCAAGCAGTATCAGGACCAAGTACAGGCCATCTACATGATCTCAGCCTTCAACACCGACTTTCTCCACGCCTTGGAGTGCCTTCCCAACCACGATTTCGTCACCATCCTCCACGATCTTGACAACTCGGCGATCAGGCACCTGAAGACGCGCCTGCTCTCTGCAGTCATCGACCAGAGTCCCACCTTGCAGGGGTACTATACCGTCATGGCACTGGAGCGGATTGTTGAATCAAAGGGGAAGTACGCCATAGCTGATCTCAAGCTGGAACACAATCTGGTACTCAGCGAAAACCGCCACCTCATCGAGGGCCTCATTGCAGCCAAGCTAATGCAGTGATAACCGTTTCCATACCACCTGTTCTTTCTATGCAAAACACGATTTCCTGCATACACCCGAACACCCACCAGCTTGAGGTGCTAGTGGGTATTGCGCGCAGGAATGTGGAACAGGTACTCATTGTTTGTCACTTGACTATTTCTCATTAGAGATAGCTGATCTTCACATCCTTCCCATCAAAGTAGGTCAGGTCCCCCTCAGGATAGTGCCAGGTTGCCTTCAGCGTGGAGGGAACAGAGAGTCCTTCGACACTTCGGTAGTCGGAACACGCTGCCGTCCAGCGTACCTTCTGCAGCGAGCCGTCAAACCCAGCCGCCATCCGATCATCAGTGGTGAAGCTCAGCATCTCTCCCGTCTCGGCGAAAGTGAACACCCCGCTTCCTTCCATGCCAAATGC
>JAAYQY010000375.1 GCA_012519125.1 Spirochaetales bacterium | reverse complement strand
ATGAGTAGGATAGAAACAAGCAGTGATATCGGAAAGCTCGTGTGCTCAAAGAGAAAGGAACTCGGACTCACCCAAAAGGAAGCAGCTGGGCTTTGCGGGGTAGGTGTGCGTTTCTGGTCTGAATTGGAACGGGGGAAGAGCTCTCTTCATCTGGGAAAGGTCCTCTTGGTACTTACGCGTTTGGGTCTGGAAATACAGGTGGAGGGACGAGTATGACACTGGTTGTGTCCCAGAACAATCGAAGGGTAGGCCTTCTGGTCGGTACAGCCGATCGGGGCGTGGTCTTCTTGTATGATCCTCACTATCTTGCCGATCCCAACGCAAGGGCAATTTCTCACTCACTCCCACTCCAGGAGCAAGAATTCTCTTCCAAGCAGTGTCTGCCTTTTTTCTCAGGCCTCCTTCCTGATGGGGAGATGAGGCGCAGAATCAGTGAATACCTCCATCTTGGTGAATCAAGTACCTTGAAGTTGCTTGAAGCTTTGGGCAGGGAGTGTGCCGGCTCGCTGGTCTTGCAGGAGGAAGTGGATCCAGAACCCAACTATTCCGTACAGGGAACATACAGAAAAGTGGAGGAGGATGAGCTTGCAGAAATGATTCGGCACATGGATGTTCGGCCATTGCTTCTTGGTGCCAAAGGTCTTTCCCTTGCCGGAGCCCAACAAAAAATTTCGCTTGCCCGATTTTCTGGTGATTGGCATGTGCCCTTGGATGGGGCTGCCTCAAGTCACATCCTCAAGCCTTCAAAGGTTCCTTTTCAGGATTTGGCTGTGAATGAATACCTCTGCATGCAGTTGGCAAAGAGGTGTGCACTCCCTGTTGCAGATACAGAGCTTGTGATGGTGGAGGACATCCCGGTCTTCGTCACCGAGCGGTATGATCGAAGGAGGGTGAGCGAACACCCTCCGGTGATCGAGCGTATGCATCAGGAGGATGCTTGCCAAGCGCTTGGCATCATGCCTGACCGGAAGTATGAGGAAGACGGCGGCCCTGGTTTGGGGCAACTTGCATCCTTGGTGCAAAAGCTCTCTGCGACTCCCATCCTTGGGTTGCAGAAACTGTTGCATCTGGTCATCTTCAACTTCCTTATCGGCAATTGTGATGCCCATGCGAAGAATATCTCGTTTGTGTATGATGGGGAGAACTCCTCTGGAACACTTGCCCCTTTTTATGACCTGGTGAGTACCCGTTGCTATGCACAGCTGTCTCCAAAGCTTTCCATGAGAATAGGGGGCGAGTATCGTATCGATTCCATTCGAAAGGAACACTTCCTGAAGCTTGCCCAGGAGCTTGGGGTGGGCAAGCGCTATATGCTTTCCCTGTTGGAAGAGATGAGCGAGCACGTGAGGCAGGGATTTGAAGTGCTTTCTGCTTCTCCTGATGCAGGACGCTGGGGACCCTTGCTCTCCCTGTTGAGGCAACAGACCGAGGCTCGGATGCAGCAGATTCGGTCCTGAGTACAGACAAAACAGGCTGGCGAATTTGCCAGCCTGCCCCTTCGAGTGAGTTTCGTTATCGCTCGAACCGTTTGATCACAGCTTCCTTGCTGTTCTCGATCGCCTCGGGGATCGAAACCTTGCCGGTGAATACCGCCATATCCTTGAAACCGCTTCCGGTGAACAGGACGCAGACATCGACATCGGATCCGAAGCGCTCTCTCAGCATCGTATGGTCTGCTTTCAGTGCTGCCCATGCGCAGGCGGCGGCAGGCTCTACGAAGATGCCAGCTTCCTTTGCAAGCTCAAGCTGGGCCTCAAGAATCTCGCTGTCGTCAACCTCGGTTGCCCATCCTTCGCTCTCATGGATGTATCGGACAGCCATCCTGCCGTTGGCAGGGCTTTCGACACTGATTGAGTCGGCACGGGTCGTGGCCTTTGCAAGGTTGGAGAAATCTCCAGTCTTCCATGCGCGGCTGATTGCATTGCTCTGTTTGCTCTGTGCACATACGATATGGGGAACCTTGTCGATGAGTCCTGCCATCTTCAGGTCATAGAAGCCCTTGTAGACTCCGGCGTAGATGCATCCATCACCCACCGAAACATAGACCACATCAGGGACCTTGCGACCCAACTGCTCGAACAATTCGATGGAGATGCTCTTCTTTCCTTCGATGGTCATCGGATTGTACGCAGTATTGCGGTTGATGCCGCCAAACTGCTTGGTATAGGCGATGGAAAGAGCAAACGCATCATCATAGGAACCCTTTACCGGAACTACCGTTGCTCCATAGAGTACGCTCTGCATCAGCTTGTTCACCGGGGCGGTGGCCGGGACGAAGAGAATGATCTCAAGGCCATAGGCGGCACCGGCACAGCTCATGGCTGCCCCCGCATTGCCCGTGGAAGCAAGAGCTATACGGTTCTGCTTGTGGGCAATTGCCTGGGCAGCGATCAACTGGCTTGCACGGTCCTTGAAGGAGCCTGAGGGCAGGGCGCTGTCCAATTTGCAAAAGATGTTCTTCAGCCCATACTTCTCTGCAAGCCGCTTGGGTCTGGCTATCGGGGTTCCTCCCACCGGATACACATCCTTGTGAGGAACCTGATAGGGGAAGAAGTCGTACATGCTTACATGTTCCTGCTCTTTCAGCTTGGCAAGATCTTCCTCGTTGAGTTTGACGATGACATTTCCCAGTGGGAAAGCAGTCCCGTCATTTTTCTGTGCACAACTGGGGCACTGGTAAAACACTTCATCAGTCTCATACACCTGATGGCAATCGCAACACTCGTAGATAAACCGCATACTTCCTCCGATTCAAAGAAAATGCCGGACCCAAGGCCCGGCATTTGCACTCTCAATTGGCTTATTTTGCCAGAACTTCCTCGTTGAACGCTTCAATCATAGCATCGATTTGTTCAGCATAGGCAGGAATCTGCTTCCAATAGTTCTTGTCATACCACTGGGCGTTGATCTCTTCGTACGTCTTGCCCTGCTGCTCAACCCACGTGTAGTACTTGAGGTTGTGCACCCTGAGCCGTTCGTAGTACGAGAGCTCAAGGGCTCCATCAATGGTCTGGTGGTGGAAGCAACCGGCGAGGGCACGCACTGCTGCGTATTCGTCGAAAGCGCCCTGGATCTCAGTCTGCTCTTTCAGGCGGGATGTGTACATCTCTGAACTGTCGGTCAGGACAGTGAGCACCACATCATCTTCACCCAGCTCGTAGTACTTGGCCATCTTGATGGCTGCAAGCACGTTGCCGACTCCGCTGATGCCATACATCGGAAGGGTTGCAATGTCTTCATCGCTCACACCCATCTTCTTCAGGTACTCGATACCGGCGGGCTCATTGAAGAGGCGATAGATGTCCATGCAGTCCTGGTCGTCAACGGCAATGACCATATCGGTATTCCGTACGTTGTGTACCCAGGGCACGTGCTTGTCGCCGATACCTTCGATGCGGTGGCCTCCAAAACCGTTGCGCAGCAAGGTGGGGCATTGCACAGCTTCGGAAGCAGCAATCTTCATCTGGGGAAAGTGAGTTTTCAGCAAATCGCCAGCTGCAAGGGTTCCTCCTGAGCCGGTTGCAGAGACAAAACCACAGACGTTTTCAGCTGCAACGTCCTCATCCTTGAGGATTTCGAGCAGAGCTGCACCGGTTACCGTGTAATGCCACAGGTAGTTGCCGAACTCTTCGAACTGGTTGAAGATGACAATGTGCTGACCGCGCTCTGCATCGAGCTCATGGCACTTGTCAAAGATTTCCTTGACGTTTGATTCGCAACCGGGGGTGGCGATGACTTCGCCTGCGACGGTCTTCAGCCAGTTGAAGCGCTCCTGGCTCATCTCCTCGGGAAGGATGGCGATGGACTGGCAGCCAAGCAGTGAGGAGTTGTAGGCACCACCACGGCAGTAGTTGCCGGTGGAGGGCCACACAGCCTGCTGGTTCACTGAGTCAAAGTTGCCGGAAACCAGAGCCGGAGCAAGACAACCATAGGTTGCGCCTACCTTATGGGCACCGGTGGGGAACCACTTGCCGACCAGACACAGGATCCTTGCCTTGATGCCGGTGAGCTCACGGGGAACCTCAACATAGTTGACACCACCGAAGGTTCCACCCTGCTTGGTGGGCTCGTTCTTCCAGGTAATTCTGAACAGGTTCAGCGGATCGACATCCCACAGCCCTACGTGGCTGAGCTTTTCCTTGATATCATCAGGTACGGTAGAAGGATCCACCATCTGCTTGAAGGTAGGAAGCAGGATTCCCTTTTCCTTACAGCGTTGGATGTTCTTTGCGCGCACTTCCTCATTGACATTCAGATTGATCAACATGTCTATTTCCTCCGTGGTGATACTGTGTTGCTTTTTCAGATTAGTCAAGTATACCGTAAAGAAGTAAAATGTAAAGCCACAATTCGTGAAAGTTGAATTTTTGGAAATTAATTTGCGTTAAGTCGTAGTATGAAAGAAGAAATTTATCGAAAAGATCGTTTTGTGAAGGAATCAATTCTTAAAATACCACCCTTTGATGAACAAGGTAAGGGTGGAAAATCTCTGCGGATTTGTTGCGAAATGTTGCAATTTTTATTGACTTCTCTTCATTCTGCATTAGAATGAATATGGTCGGGCCTCGGTCCGGCGACACCTTTTGAAGGAGTGAGTATGGGAGACATTATGCGCCCAGTTCCCTTCTCGGAACTTATCAGTCGTATTGTCGGTGAATACCGTAATCATCATGCAATTTTCGGCATTGCCGAAGAACAGTTCTACCAGGACGCAGGCAAGCAAAGCCTCAGCGTTTTCAACCAACGTTGCTCAACACCAGTCGGTCCTGCAGCCGGTCCTCATACCCAGTTGGCACAAAATATCATTGCCAGCTATCTCGTCGGCGGCCGGTTCATCGAGCTGAAGACCGTCCAGGTTATGGATACGCTGGAGATTGACAAGCCCTGCATTGACGCCCGTGACGAGGCATACAACGTCGAATGGTCGACCGAGTTTACCCTTCCCAAGGCTTGGGATGAGTATGCCAAGGCTTGGATCATCCTGCACGTGCTCGAGGCAGCAATGCACAAAGGAAAGTTTGAGAAGCCTTCCTTTATCTTCAATATGTCCGTTGGGTACAACCTCGAAGGCATCAAGACGGAGAAAATGCAACAGTACATCGACTCCATGATCGATGCACGCAAGGATGAGCGATTCAACGAGTATCTCAAGGAACTTGAGGCGATGCTCGACGAAGGGCTCTTCGAAGGCACTCCCTGGGAAGGTCTGGAGAAGAAACTGAAGGGCATCAGCACCAAGATCAGTGCAAACATCAGTCCTTCGACCACCTTGAGCACCATGCACGGCTGTCCTCCGAAAGAGATCGAGGCCATCTGCACCTACATGCTCACCGAAAAGAAGGTCGATACGTTCGTCAAGCTCAATCCCACCCTGCTCGGTTTCGATGCAGTGCGCAAGATCCTTGATGACCTCGGCTTCGATTACATCACCCTTACCCGTGAGAACTTTGAGCATGACCTGCAGTATACGGATGCCATCGCCATGCTTCACCGCCTGGTGGACCTTGCCAAGAAAGAGGGCAGGGGATTTGGCGTCAAGCTCACCAACACCTTGGGCTCTGTCAACGATCAGGGCGTGCTTCCCGGAAACGAGATGTACATGTCCGGCCGTTCCCTGCTTCCCATCTCCACCAAGGTTGCCACACTGCTGAGCAAGGAGTTTGGCGGAAAGCTTCCCATCTCCTACAGCGGAGGGGCTACCGCATTCACTGTCAAGGACCTCTTTGAAAGCGGTATCCGCCCGATTACTCTTGCCACCGACATGCTCAAGCCCGGTGGGTACACCCGCCT
>JAAYQY010000374.1 GCA_012519125.1 Spirochaetales bacterium | reverse complement strand
GGCTGGTCGATGATATGTAGATCGAGCTGGTTGAAGGGGACGGTAAGTCCAACTTCTGCAAGGCGGTCGTAAAACTCGCCCTGGAAACGCCAGTATACTTTCCAGTAGTCGGCTGGCTTGGTCCAGGGGCGAACCACAAAATCGACGGAGGAAGCGGAAAGCTTGTTTACTTCCACCACCGGTACGGGCTCGGGGAGAATCTCCTCATACCCGCTGAGAATCTTCCTGACAGTATCCTTGACAAGCTGCACGTCAGAACCGTGGGCAACGCTGACAGAGAGTTCAACACGCCTGCGCTCAATGTTGGAGTAATTGACGATGGGACTGCCCCATACCAGTTTGTTTGACATCGTAATCTTCTTGTTGTCAGGGGTGGAGAGCGTCACACAGACCATGTCCATGTCGGTAACTGTACCACTGAAAGAACCGGAGTCGATGAAATCACCAATCCTGAAGGGGGCGTTGATGACAATCATGACACCGCTGAGCAGGTTGCCGATGGTCTCCTGGAACGCAAAGCCAAGGATGACACCGGTAATTCCCAAGCCGGCCAGGACAGGACCCATATCCAAGCCAAGGTGCTGAAGAAATGCGATGATAAGAAAGATCCACCCGATGATGTTCACCAACTGGAGGATGAAACGGGCCATGAGGTTATTGATCTTCTTTGAGCGGCCCAAAGCACGCTTGAGAATGCGAGAGGCCCACATGATGAGAATTTTTCCCACCAGAACAATGAGCAATCCGGTTACCACGGAAATAAGAAAGGAGACAGGACCAAGTTGGGTCCAACCGTCGATTCGTGTCATGAGCTGCCCAAAAAAAGAGTCGGTGGGAACGACTTCAGCGTTCAAAGCCATAAGCGCTGTGATCATAGAGTACATCCTTACTAAGAGTTGTTCCTAAACACTACCACCAGACCATAAAAAAGGCAAGGTTGGGAAAATATCCCTTCCTTGCCTCTCGTGTATGTACTGATAAAATGGTTACTTAGAGAGCAAACTGTGCAGTTTTTTGGCGAAAGCAACCGGATCCTTGGGCATGACGCCTTCGGCGAGAAGAGCCTGATCCAACAGGACCGAACACATCTCTTCCAAGTACTCCTTATCCTCGGCTGCCTCAATCTTCTTGACCATCGGATCGTCCACATTGATTTCCAGAATAGGTTTCACTTCCTCGAAATCAGACTGTCCCATGCTCTTGAGGATCTGTTGCATCTGTACCGATGGATCATTCTCATCCACCACCACTACGGCTGGGGAATCAGAAAGACGGGAGGAGACAACTACATCCTTGACCTTGTCGCCCAAGGCCTTCTTGATCTTCTTTACCAAGGACTTGGCTTCTTTTGTCTTTTCCTTGTCCCCTTCTTCCTTCAGATCATCAACAGCACTGCTCTTGTTGATGGCTTTCAGGGGAATCTCCTTGTAGGTGCCGATCGAGCCGACAACGATATCATCGATATCATCGCTCATGATCAGGACCTCAAAGCCCTTCTTGCGGTATGCCTCGAGCAAGGGGCTGGCTTTCAAGGTTGCTTCCTTGCCACCGGTGATGTAGTAGATGGACTTCTGTTCGCTGCTCATCCGCTCCTTGTAGGAAGCAAGACTTACATAGCCTTCCTCGGAGGAAGATTTGAAGCGAACCAGATCCAACAGTGCATCGCGGTTGGCATAGTCGGAGTAGAGCCCTTCCTTCAAGGGTCGGTTGAACTGCTCGATGAACTTGGTGTACAGCTCCGGGTTCTGGTCACTGATCTTCTGGAACTCGCCCAAAAGCTTCTTCACCGAAGCGGTGCGGATGGCGCTCATGACACGGTTCTGCTGCAAAATCTCACGGCTGACGTTCAGGGGGAGATCCTCACTGTCGATGACACCACGGACAAAGCGCAGATAGGAGGGCAAAAGCTCCTTGTCATCATCGGTGATGTATACGCGCTTCACATAGAGCTTCACCCCAGGCTTGTAGTCGGCATAGTACATGTCGAACGGAGCCTTGGAGGGGATATAGAAGAGAGTGATGTACTCGGTTGCACCCTCTGCACGGGTATGGATATAGAACAGGGGATCCTCGCTGTCAAGACTCGACTGCTTGTAGAACTCCTTGTACTGATCATCGGTGAGCTCGCTCTTGCTGCGTCTCCACAAGGCGGATGAGCTGTTGATCTGCTCAACCTTGTGCTCAATCGTCTTTTCAGCCTTGCCATCCTTGTCCTTCTTCTTGTCGTCGTAGGAAGTCTGGTCATAGGAGAGGAAGATCGGATAGGCGATGTGGTCGCTGTACTTCTTCACCAGCTGCTCAATCTGCCAACGGTTGGCATACTCATTGCCTTCCTCGTTCAGATAGAGGGTGATAGAGGTTCCTGCGCTGTCGCGCTCGGCTTCTTCCAGGGTGTAGCTGCCCTTGCCGGTGCTGCTCCACTTCCAGGCCTGCTCTTCGCCTGCCCTGCGGCTCACGACCTCAACCTTCTGGGCAACCATGAAGGCACTGTAGAACCCGACACCGAACTGGCCGATGAGGTTGCTGTCTTTCTTCTGCTCTTCGGTAAGTGATGCAAGGAACTTCTTGGTGCCGCTCGAGGCAATGGTCCCGAGGTTGTCGCTCAGGTCATCGTGACTCATGCCAAGCCCATTGTCACTGATGGTGAGCGTGCGATGCTCCCCTTCCTCAGTGAAGGAAATGTCGATGCGGGGTTCAAAGGCGAGG
>JAAYQY010000373.1 GCA_012519125.1 Spirochaetales bacterium | reverse complement strand
TCTGTCGTCGACAATGGGTCGGCGCTGCGCTTCAGTCCCTCCCATCCCAAGCGACCGGCCCAGTATCTGGGAGGAAACCAGACCAGCAGCCAAAGGACCTTCTACGGGCTGAATCTGAAAAACGGGTACCACCCGCTGGCTGAAGGTGGCTTGGAAAACCTGGAGCTGCTGGACCTCAGCGAAGCTGAACAGCACCCTGAATCACTCAAGTTCATTGCGAGCACCTATGAGATGGCAACCGGAACCCTCAGTGAATCAATCCGTGCAGAAGGGCAAAAGGTCATCACGTTCAACGGGGTCCTCAAGTATGATGCCTTCCCGCTCGCCCAGATCGTCAAGGACATCCTCATCCTCGGTACCGAAGCCATGGGAAAGCCGGTGGAGATAGAGTTTGCCGTCAACCTCAACCGAAAGGCTCCAAAAATCCAGGAGTTCAGTTTGCTGCAGATCAGGCCCATCGCAGCGGGCAATGAGGAGAGCGATGTGGCCATCAGCGATGAGGAACGGACACAAGCCGCAATTCACTCCTTAGTGGTCATGGGAAACGGGAAGATTGAGGATATTCATGACCTCATCTATCTCAAGCTCGATCGCTTCAATGCATCGGTTATGAAGGATATGGCCAAGGAGCTGGACAAGCTCAACGCCCAGATGGTTCTGGCCGAGCGCGACTATGCTCTCCTGGTTGCCGGCAGGCTCGGTTCTTGCGACCCTTGGCTCGGAATCCCGGTAACGTGGTCACAGATTTCCCGCTCAAAGGTAATCATCGAAACCGGGCTCAAGGGATTTCAGGTGGAGCCCAGCCAAGGAACCCACTTCTTCCAGAACATGACCAGTCTCGGTTGCATGTACCTCACGATAAATCCCCTGTACCGGTCGGGAAGGCTTGACTGGGAGAAGCTTGCTGCCTTGGCTGTCTACGATGAGACTGAGCACTTCATCCTTGCCCACAGCGAAAAACCGCTCACCATCAAGGTGAACGGCTTCAAAGGCGAAGGGGTGGTGCTGATCAATCAGGAGTGATTCTGTGCAACAAACGCATCCCAAAGGGCATCATGAGGAGGATCGGCTATCAGGTTGATCTCCTCCTTCTTCACTGGGTGGGTGAATGAGATCGAGCGTGCATGCAGGCAGATTCCCCCATCAGGATTGGATCTGGGGAATCCATACTTGAGGTCTCCCTTGATGTGCAGGCCGATTGCGGCAAACTGGGCTCGGATCTGGTGGTGCCTTCCGGTATGCAAGTCGATCTCCAGAAGATAATAGTTCGTGGATGCCGCAATCACGCGATAGTCCAGTTTGGCAAGCTTGCCGCCCTTGCGCTCGATGGGAAGCGCCACACTCTTGTTGGTCCTCGTGTCGCGGATGATATAGTGCACCAAGGTTCCCTCGGTTGCATTGGGTATGGTATCGACAATGGCCCAGTACTTCTTTTTCACCGAGCTTCCCTTGAACATCTCATTGAGCCGAATGAGTGCCTTCTCTGTTTTTGCGTAGACCACAATGCCACTGGTAGGACGGTCCAGGCGATGAGGAATGCCCAAATACACATTCCCCTTCTTCTGATAGGTGATGCGCAGATACTCCTTGACCAGGTCGGCAAGCGTCTCATCGCCGGTCTGGTCTCCCTGGACCAGTTCACCACAGAGCTTGTTCACCACGATGAGATGGTTGTCCTCATAGAGAATGCGATCTTGCAGGCTCATCATCACTCCTTCTCTTCCTCGTCGAACAGGCTGGGTTCGGCATCTTTAGCATGAACCACTTCCTTGACTGCCCTCAGCTTGAGTGAGGCAACTTCCTTGACGGCGATACGCACCCCGCCGGCCTTCACTCCCTTTACCAGATAGTCGGAGAAGTAGAATTTCTCTTCCAAGATCCTCAGCCCCGGTTTGGGTTTGTAAGAGACCGTCAGTTCAGCATTGGGGAAGGTAGATAGCTTGATGAGCTTGAACTCTCCTTCAGGCAACAAGGAGTAGACCTTCTTCAGCTGATAACTTACGATCTGACACCGCTTGAGGAAGAGGTACTTGTACGTCTTCTCCTGATAGATGATCGTGAAGGTAAGCGAAGCAAGCTCGTTCTTGTCAGCAAAACCACAGTGCAGCATGCCCTTGCCGACAAACTCCTTCTCCGGAGCATCAATCACCTGGTAGGAACCATCCTTGCGGATGACCAAAAGGCGGTCGAAGGGGCTTACCTCAAGCAAGGTGCTTCCACTCTTCACCCCGTAGCCCAGGTATCCATTGGTCGGGTCATACTTGACCGGTAGATTGCGCAGGGCAACCTCCTTCACATCGACCAGCTCAAACGTCTTGAGGGTTGTTTTTCGTTGATGCTCCACAGGATCGAGCATACTCTTCAGCTCTCCAAGATAGGAGAGTGCGTAGCCGACCAGATCACTGAGCTTACGCTCGATATCCTCCAGGTTGGCATTGATCTGCTCGATCTCCGAGCGGTTCTTCTCGATATCAAAGAGACTGATACGCCGGATGGGAATCTTCAAAAGCCGTTCCACATCGTCATCATCAACCGGCCTGAGCAACTGGTCCTGGAAGCTCTTGAATCCGGTGATGACCGCCTTGTTCACCTCTTCGGCACTCTTTTTCTGCTCGATTCTCTTGTAGATGCGCTCCTCGATGAAGATGCGCTCCAAAGTCCGGGCATGCAACTTGTCCAGCTGATGCCCCTTCTCCAGCTCAAGCTCAGCTTTGAGGACCTGGACCAGATGCTTGGCGTGGTAGTCAAGGATCTCATGTACCCCCATGATGGTCGGCACATTGTCGCGGATCACCAAAGGGTTCACCGAAAGCTTGGTTTCACACGCGGTATAGGCATACAAGGCATCGACAATCTCCTGGGCGTAGGTGTTGCGGGCGAGATTGATCTCAATGTTCACGAACTCGGCAGTGTAGTCATTGATCGAACTGATCTTGATCCTGCCCTTCTTTGCCGCTTCCTCCACCGAGTGGATCATTGCTTCGCTGGTGGTTCCGTAGGGAAGTTCCTCGATGATGATCCGCTTCGGGTCTGAGGTGTTGAGCTTCGCCCTGATGGAAACCGAACCCCTTCCGTCATCGTAGTTCTCCACATCCACGATGCCCCCTCCGGGGAAGTCGGGATAGAGGCGATAGCTCTCCCCCTTCAGCGAAGCAGCCATGGCATCAAGCACTTCAAAAGCGTTGTGGGGAAGGATGTAGGTGCTCATACCTACCGCAATACCACTGACGCCTTGGATAAGCACCACCGGAATCTTGGCAGGAAAAGCTACCGGTTCCTGGTTTCTCCCATCATAGGAGTCAACGAACTCGGTCAATTCGGGGTTGTACAGCACCTTCTTGGCAAACGGCAGCAGACGGCATTCGATGTATCGGGCAGCAGCAGCGCTGTCTCCGGTAAGGATGTTGCCGAAGTTTCCCTGCCGTTCGATGAACAGATCACAGTTGGCAAGATTCACCAGAGCTTCATAGATGGAAGCATCACCGTGGGGGTGGTAGCGCATCGACCACCCGACCACGTTCGCCACCTTGTGGAACTTGCCGTCATCCATCTC
>JAAYQY010000372.1 GCA_012519125.1 Spirochaetales bacterium | reverse complement strand
ATGGTGACGTTCGTCGAGAATTCATCATCATAGCCTTGCTCGCGCATCATCGGGATGAGGATGGTTCCAAGGCTCGCAGTATCAGCTGTGGACGATCCGCTGATACCTCCAAAGAAGAGGGATGCGACAATGTTAACCATTGCCAAGCCTCCCCGAACCCAACCGACAAGGGCATCACTGAGAGCAATCAGGCGCTTGGAGATGCCGCCTGCACCCATCAGCTCCCCTGCTATGATAAAGAAGGGAACGGCCATCAGGGTGAATACATTCACGCCTTTGACCATGAGCTGGGCAATCTGCATCAAGGGCAGACCTAAAAACATCGTTGTGAGCACACTGGAAATTCCAATGGCAAAAGCAATGGGGAAACGACAGATCAGCATGACTGCAAAGCTTCCCACCAAAATCAAGACTGCTGTAGCGTTGGTATCCATCACGCATTCTCCTCTTTCTGCAGGGCAAGCTCTTCTTTCGCTTCGTCAGCCATCTGCTTAGACTGATCTGCAAGGGTGACCATATCAAGGGTCTGATGGTGCATTACCCGATAGCAAAAATTTATGAAGCGCTCGATTTCCATCAGTACTACAGCTATTCCGGCAAACGGACAGGCCAAATAGAGCCACATGCTGGTAATACCGACACCGGTCATTAGATTTCGTTTGGCAAGCATGGAAAATTGCCATCCGTAAACGATCATGAAAATGCCAAAGGCAAAGATGGTGACATGTGCAGCACCCCGCACAAACCTGATAAACTGCTTCGGTGCAAAGTAGTCGACGATCTGCATCCGGATGTGGGTATCCTTACGGATTGCAAGAGCAGCACTGCACAAAGACATATAGACCATGCACATCAGTACAACCGGCTCGCCCCATACAAGGCTGCTTTTGATCACATAGCGGTTGAAAACTACAAAGGCTGTGATTCCGACCATCGCAATGAAAAACAGTTTGCAGATAGTCATGAAAAACCAGTAGATTGCATCAAAGAATTTTGTAACGGTGTTCACACAGGACCTCCAAATATGAGGGGGACCAAGCCCCCCCCATGAATGCTCATATTCAGTTCAAGACTTAGAGAGCGAGAATTGCATCGTAATACTGCTCATAACCCTTTGCATATTTCTTGACAACATCTTTGGTTGCTTCAATATACGGAGTCTTGTCGTTGACTTCGATGACATTGGCACCTCCAGCCTTGATCTTGTCAAGCAACTCGTTGTCCAGAACTTCGATGCTCTTGCGGTTCCATTCTGCGGTTTCCTTTGCTGCTTCCATCAGGATGGCCTGCGCCTCGGCATCAAGCTTGTCGTACACAGACGCACTCATGATGACGATCGAGGGGCTGTAGGTGTGGCCGCTGAGGATGTAGTTCGGAGCTACTTCGTAGAACTTGTTGGAGTAGTAGCCGCTGTGGGGCTGCTCAGCACCATCAACCGTGCCAGTCTGCAGTGCGCTGTACAGCTCGCTGAAACTGATCGGAGTGGACTGGACACCCAAGGCGGAGACAGTCTCGGTCATCAGGTCAGTGGTGGGAACCCTGAGCTTGAGGCCCTTGTAGTCGGAGATGCTGTCAATGACCACCTTCTTTGCGGTGAAGAAGTTTCTTGCACCCTCATCAAGGTAGAACAGGCCGACAAACCCGGAGTTCAGATCCTTGGGCTCGCTGAGGAATTCCTGGCCGAGGGGGCTGTTGAGAACATTCCACAGGTGAGCGCGATCACGGAAAATGAACGGCAGGCCGAACAGGGTAAGCTTCTTCATGCCGAAGTCGCCAAGGCTGTTGGTATTGCCACGGCAGATGTCGATGGCACCACCACCCATCTGCAGGGTCTGGTACATGGTCTTCTCATCACCAAGCTGACCGGCAGGGTACACCTGAATCTTGATTCTTCCCTCACTCTTCTCTTCGACAAGCTTCGCAAAATGGTCACCGGCCAGGTCCATGATGTGACCGTCGGGATTCAATTCCGCATACTTGAGCACATAGCTCTTCTTTTCCGAAGCAGCACCTGCTTCCTTCTCACCTGCTGCAAACAGGAACGAACCGATGACGGCAAGGCACACGAGCATTGCAACTACTTTCTTCATGAAATCCTCCTAGGAATAT
>JAAYQY010000371.1 GCA_012519125.1 Spirochaetales bacterium | reverse complement strand
TTGTCGTTGATGTCGGACTGGGTTCCCTCTATCTTCAGGCAGGGGTCAACTACCCTCTGGGAATTACCTATATCGGGTCTGCACTGGAGGCCGAAGATGTTTTCGTAGATATCGTCACCTTCAATGCTGACATAAGCCAGGCCTTCGCCCTGAGCGAGAACTTTGACCTGAAACTTGGAATTGGCACTACCGCTTTCTCAAACTTCGGGCCGGTTATCCTCGGTTTGGGAGGGGTCGTTCTCAAAGGCGAATACTGGATTCCAAACCAGAATTACGGCTTGTTTCTGAATCTGAACATCCCGGTTCTCGCCTACGGGTTCATTGAGGATGATGATAATTTCGATGGAGGGGTTGTGTTCAATCCCCTGTTGCCGCTTGCAGGCCTCTTGACCTCAACGGTTGGGGTTCTGTATACGTTCTAGTGGAGAAGCACGATTTTTGCACAAGTTGTGACATGACAAAAAACTTGTACAGATTCTGGTGATTACCACAATAATTACACTTCTATTTGGGTGATATAGTAATATTTCACCCATTTATTATGGTCATAATTAAATTTCTTGACAAATTCTGAACTCCATAATCATACTGAGCATGCACTATTTTTTCAGCTTCAGAGGAAGGAGAATTTGGAATGAATCTAACGATCACCCTTATTGTTGTTCTGTACATGCTCATGATGCTGGCAATCGGGTACTACTCTTCAAAGAAGATCAGTACGAACACAGATTTTATGGTCGCTGGCAGGCGACTGGGTCCGCTCCTGATGGCAGGAACCCTGGCCGCAACGGAAATCGGGGGTGGGAGCAGCCTCGGTGTGGTTGCGAATGCGTATGGATCGTGGGGCATGAGTGCTGCATGGTACATCATAGCCATGGGCATCGCTTTCATGATCCTTATCCCGCTTGCTCCCAAGTTCCGCGCCTCGAACGTCAAGACGGTTCCTGAATACTTCCGCAGACGCTACGACAAATTCTCCGGCGGTTTCAGTGCCATCATCATGATGATGGCTCTCGTGGGACTCACCGCTGGACAATTCAAAGCATCCGCTTCGATCCTTGAGGTCATGCTCGGTCTGGACTATACCACCAGCCTCGTCATCGTCACCATCGTCATCACCGTCTACGCGGTCATGGGAGGTCTCTGGTCAGTCACCCTCACCGACTTCATCCAGGTCTTCCTGATTGTCATCGGCATGGTCATCGCTATTCCTTTCGCGCTCAATCTTGCCGGTGGATGGAGTACCATCAAGCAGACGGTTCCTGCAGAGCACCTGAGCCTTACCAAGGGAATCGGAGGTTGGGGCCAAATCGCAGGCTTTGTCATCATGTATGTGGCCACTTTCTCGGTCGGCCAGGAAGCGGTCTCCCGCTATTATGCTGCCCGTGACGGCAAGGCTGCAGTCCAGGGCTCAATTCTTGCAGCCATCGTCAACTTCGTCTTTGCCTTTATCCCGGTCATTCTGGGCCTGGCAATGCTCAGCCTCTTCAACCAGAACCTGTTGGATGCCACTGTCGTGGACGCCTTGAAGAACAACAGCCGCTACGCACTTCCTGTGCTCGCAGTAGCCACTATGCCTGCTGTGGTAACCGGCATTCTCTTTGCGGGTATCATCAGTGCGACGATGAGTTCTGCAGACAGTGACTTGCTCGGTGCCGGTTCGATCTTCGGCAATGACGTCTACAAGATTTTCATCCGCAAGGGAGCAAAGGACCAGGAAGTCATGTTGGTCACCAAAATCACCATGGTGGTGGTTGCCCTCTTCAGCTTGGTCACCGCCCTGTATGCAAACAACATCCTCACCCTTCTTGCCTTCTCTTTCACCCTGCGTGCGGCAGGCACCTTTGTTCCCTATGTGATGGGACACTTCTGGAAGAAGTCCTCGAGCGCAGGATCGATTGCTTCGATCCTTATCGGAAGTGTGGTCTTCTTCTTGATGGACACGAAGGTACTTCCCTCGATCCCAAAAGTGAACAACATCATCCCGGCCTTGCTGATCAGCCTGATTGCATTCTATGCCTTCTCCCTGATTTTCCCCCCAAAACAGCAATCTTTTGAACTGTTGTACGAAGAGGAGTGATACACCTCTTGTAGATACACCCTTGCAGATGTTGAGAGCCACCGAAACGGTGGCTCTCTCTTTGCACATACTTGTTGGAGGAAATCAGATGGTGATCCAGTGTTCCTTGGGTACCGGGTTAGCACCTTCCCAGATGATCTGGCGGAAGTGCACGGGGTCCGTATTGCCCTCGGTGTTGATGAAGAGCACCTGGCTGTTCTCATCCAGTTCAAGCGCTTTTCTCAATCCCTCCAACTCAGGGTATTGCATGATGGAGGCAAAGGCCCCAAGGGTGACAGCCCCACTCTCTCCACTGATGATCAGCGGGTCTCCGCTGAGCGGGGTGGCATAAATTCTCATTCCCTTTGCCGCAACATAGTCAGGGACCTTGATGAAGGCATCGGCATTCTTACTCAGAATCTCCCAAGCAATGGGACTGGGATCGCCGCAGGCAAGACCTGCCATGATGGTATCCAAAGCTCCCGTAACTGAGTGGGGCTTGCCATCATCGGCAAGCGCGCTTTCAAAGATGCAGGGAGCCTTGTCCGGTTCTACCACAATACACTTGGGAGCGTCCTGGCCAAAGAGCGCATGGTAGAAACCAATGACTGAGGCTGCCAAAGCTCCAACACCGGCCTGGATGAAGAGATGGGTCGGTTTGACAAGACCCACTCCACTGAACTGCTCCTGAGCTTCTGCAAGGAGGGTAAGATAGCCCTGCATGATCCAGGTCGGAATTTCTGTGTAGTTTTCCCAGCTGGTGTCACTGATGATAGTCCAACCATTGGCTTCCGCGTCGATGGCCACCTGGCGTACCGCATCGTCGTAGTTTCCGTCAATAATGACTACCTTTGCGCCGTTGCTCTTGATGGCATCGATACGACGTACACTGGTTTCGCTGTGTACATAAATTACGCACTTGAATCCCAAGCGTTTTGCAGCCCACGCAATGCCACGTCCGTGGTTACCGTCGGTTGCACTGGCGAAGGTGAGATTTCCCACCTTGTCCTTCACTTCCTGGCTTGCAAGGTAGGCAAAGGGAGTGTCCTCTCCGAGGATTCCCAACTGCTTTTGCAGGTACCGGTACAGGGCAAAGGAACCACCCAAGACTTTGAAGCTGTTGAGTTGCAGCCGACTGGACTCGTCTTTCGTCCAGATGCCGCCTACGTTGAACATGGCCGCGAGGTTCGGAAGACCCTGAAGCGGACTCATGCGATAGCCGGGCATCTGTCGATGAAAACGGCGAGAACAATGAGCTTGTTTCATGGAAAAGAGTTCAGTTGCCAATGAGACATCCTTCTGTCTTGGCTCACGAACAATATAGGAGATTTCCTGTTGCGTACCGGTCATAGCACCCTCCAATTGGAAAATTGCAAAATTCGTATGTTTTTATCCTAATTAACTACCATTATCATAAATTATTCAAGTATCCATTGATGATATGATGAATTCTTTGCAACGATATCAAAAAATTGAAACAAAATTTCATAGTCATACACTTCATCGTATCCAAATGCAATAACAGAAAGAAACAATGACAGAAAACCTGCCTTTACAGTGTAGGACGGGAAAGGAAGGGAGACAAGAGAAGCACCCTTAGGGTTCAGCCCAATACTCTTGATTCGTGATGGTGTAGGCTATCTTGCCCTGCTTTGCTCCCGAGCTGAGCAGGATCTGCTTGTCTTCGGTGAAGAAGATGGCTTCCACACCTTCCAGGCTGTTGATCAATTCCATGCCTTTCTCATAGCCCAGCGCGTATACACTGGTGGAGAGTGCATCTGCGAGGAGGGAACTCTTGGTGATGATGCTCGCGCTGGTGAAGTCCGAATCAACAGGATAGCCTGTCTTGGTATCGAGGATGTGGTGATAGGTCTCTCCTTCGAGGACCAAAAAGCGTTCATAAGGACCGGAGGTGACCAGGCTGGTGTCATCCAACTGGACGATGATGGCATAGGCTCCCCTGCTCTCTTCGGGATCCTGCACTCCGATGCGCCACAGCGTGTCATCACTTTTGCGTCCCAAGGTGAGTACATTGCCCCCTAGGTTCACAATTGCCTGCTTGACACCATGAGAGCGGAGAATCTCAGCCGCTTCATCAGCAGCATAGCCTTTGGCAATGCCACCCAGATCGAGTGCCATACCTTCCTTTGGAAGATACACCGTCAGTTCATCTGCATCGAGGACAACATGCTGATATCCGATCAGCGGAAGCAGGGATTGCAGCTCCTCTTCAGGGGGGCGACGAGGATTGTCTCCTGCAATATCCCAGGCCATGACCAAGGGGGCAATGGTTGGGTCGAAGGCTCCATTGCTGAGCATGGCTATTTCAAGAGCTTTCTCAATTACGGTGAATGTATCCTCAGAGACGGCAACAGGTTCAAGGCCTGCCTTCGCATTGATCTTGGCAATCTCACTGGTTTGCGTGTGGAGGCTCATCTTAGCCTCTATATCACGAATCCGAGAGAAGGCTTCTTTGAAAGCTTCTTCACTTGGCTGGTCATAGATGGTTATCTTGCATACGGTTCCCAACATCAGAAAAGACTGGGACTGAGGCTCGACCGGGGGTTTGCTGCATGAAACCAACCCTAGCAGCAAGGGAAGCAGCAGAATGAGAACTAGCTTTGGTGATAGACGGTATTGCATGTACAGCTAGGCATTATGGGCAGAAAGAGGGGAAAATGCAAGAGAAGGAAAACCCGCCCTCAGGATTGGGGGCGGGACATGCAACCTATCTGCTATTTCAGCTTTGCAGAGCGCTCTCGTCTATGGTCGCATCAACAGCAGCCCTGCTGATGGCATCGATGCCGTTGAGGCATCCGCTCTTGGTGGCATACCCATCCTCGCTCATGGCAACATTCATGCCATTGGATGCAAGCAAGCGATAGCGGTATTGTCCGGCGCTGTCAAAGTACACTTCATACTTGGGGTACTTCAAAGCCTCTGGGCTTTTCAGCGTCTGGTCCTCTATGGGTGCCTGTGCATTCTTCTTGATGGTTTCAACCCCATCGCGACAGGTAGCAAGCGTGGAGTAATTCTTACTGGTCAAAACCGTCTGATAGTTCGCAGCCTGCAGGCTGAAACGATAGAATCCTTTTGGTGTTTTGGTGATCACAAATCTTCCTGGCATGCTCTACTCCTCATGGTTGATAGGCAAAGTATACGAAGGTTGGGCTGAATCCACAAGGGTTGAGTCGCCCTATCTTTCTGCAATAAAACAGGTTATGTATTCGGATTTCTTTTATAACCATGACAATTGGCAATTTTGGGCACTACCATGAGCAAGTACCATCAGGCGAAAGCTATGGCCAAAAATGCGTATCCCCAGGGGATATCTACCGATATCAAGACAATACCCCCAATGGGTATTGATTTGGAGAAGTGGCATCATTACCGGTTTGAATACGTATAGATCCGTATTCAGGGCTCTACACCCCCCTTGACATATACCCTACGGGGGTATAAATTGAAAACATGAAAGCTGAAGTAAAACAGAAAATCGACCCTAGGCTTGCCAGGATCGAGGGCCAGGTGAAGGGTATTCGGAATATGGTGCAAAGCGATCGGTACTGTGTCGATATCCTTTTGCAGTTGTCGGCAGTCATCTCTGCTTTGAAGAAAGTGGAGGACCTGGTGATGGAGAACCATCTCAATACCTGTGTGGTGGATGCGATGCGCAGTGACAACGATGCAGGTCGTGAGGAGAAGATCAAGGAATTGATGGATGTCATGGCGAATTTTCGCAGGCAATAAAAAAAGCAAGCATCCGAATGGATACTTGCCTATGGGCGATGCCAGGATTGAACTGGCGACTTCCACGATGTCAACGTGGCACTCTCCCGCTGAGTTAACCGCCCGTGTTTGAGTACATGAGCGATAGTAGCGGAAAATGCGTGACATGTCTAGTACAAAGATGAAAATTTCCCGTTCAAGGAGTACGGTAAACGATGAAAACAATCATAGTGACTGAAGGAATGCACTGCAGCGGATGCGAGACCAGAATGGTGAATGCTCTGAAGCAGATTGAAGATATCAAGAGTGCAAAAGCCGATGCAAAAAGCGGCAAGGTAGTGATCAAGCACGAGAAGGAAACCACGGTTTCTGAAGCAAAGAGCTTGATAGCCGAAATTGGATTTGAGGTAAAAGCATGAAAGAGATACAAGTAGGAATCGGGGGCATGACCTGTGCTTCCTGCTCCTCTGCAGTTGAGCGGACGCTCAACAAGCTGGGGGGTGTGGAAAAAGCACAGGTGAACCTTGCCACCGAGACCGCAACCATAGCCTTTGATGAGTCCAGTCTTGATGTGGACAAGATCAAACAGGCAGTAGCAAGAATAGGATACTCTGTCGTCGATACCGTAGACCACAAGACAAAGGAAGAGGAGAAGGCACGCGATCTGAAGTCCTTGGC
>JAAYQY010000370.1 GCA_012519125.1 Spirochaetales bacterium | reverse complement strand
GGGTGAAGGAGTAGGAAAGCCCTACCTTGATGTCGTGGAACACACTTACATTTGTTGCCTCTCGTTTGGGCTTTTCCACCTTGATGAAACTGAAGATAAGCACGGCAAGCGAGGCGGTGACGACATCGAGAAAGAAGGTGGAAACCAGGCCGAAGAGCCCAAGCATGAGACCACCAACCGCCGGGGAGAGCAACATCAAAGCTGAGTTGAGGCTCTGGTTGATGCCTTGTATCCTCACCAAGTGCTTCTCATCAACCAGTTGGGGGATGATGGCGTTGACCGCTGGGCTCTGGATGCCTCCTCCGATGCTGCGCACAATGGAAACGGAGAGCAAGGCGTAGATAGAACCTAAACCGGCTGAGAAAAGGATAGCCAGGATCAAGGTTGCAAAGGCGATGAAGCTGTCAGAGAACATGATGAGGGTCTTTCTGTTATGGCGGTCCGCCCACACTCCGCTGTAGAGACTGATGATCAGATGAGGCACCATCTGGGTAAGCGTGGCAAGCATCAAGAAGATCCCCGAGGATGTCTCCAAGGTTATATACCAGATGATGGCATAGCCGACGACAGAGGAACCGAAGAGTGAGAGATTCTGGCTGATGAGAAAAAGGATGACCCGTTTGGAAAGCAAACGATCGGAGCCTTGAAGTGTTTGGTGCATTCGCATATGTCCTGGTCGAAACGAAGAGGAGCAAGGGCTGCCTCACTGCCACCCTACTCTATACACTGCCTGAAAAACTGTCTAGAGGATGTAGCTAGAAACGCACACAGTTTCTTCCCTCCCGTTTCGCCTGATAGAGCAAGCTGTCGGCAAGATGGTAGATCTGGTCGAATGAGGGGTTTGTCAGGGAAGCCAAGCCTGCTGAGATGGTTGCTCGTATCTCAACACCATCCTGGGTGAGAACCATGGACTCGACGCTGCTTCGTAGTTGCTCAGCGAGCTCCTCCATCTTTTGCCGTGGATGCACAGAGGAGAACAACGCAAACTCCTCTCCCCCCATCCTCCCGGCGACACACCCTGGTTGCTGGGCAATCTTTCCAACCTCTGCAAGCAACAAATCACCGGCACGATGCCCATACCTGTCGTTGACCAGCTTGAAATGGTCGAGATCGAAATAGAGCAGGTGAACCTCGCTGAAGCTCCGCTCCAACTCTCGTTCCACCTTCTCAATGAAGGTCTGGCGGTTGTAGAGCCCAGTAAGGGCATCAATTTCAGCTTTGCTTCGAAGCCAGTCGGCTCGTTCCCTGAAGACGGTGACGTCCTTGATGAGGGTAACCGAACCCACGACTTCCTGTGCATCGTTGGATATGGGATAGAAGTCGGCATGCAGGCTCTTTTGGCCAAGGCGCAGTTCGAACTCTGTCTGTTTGCCTTCCAGCACCTTCCGCTCCCAATACGGAACTTTCTGTTTGAGCACCTGCTCAATTGTCTTAAGCTGTTCACCAAGCAGCTCGTGTGCTTGGGGATTGGCATCCACAACCTCCGCATTGGTACTGCAGATGATGATGCCGTCACCAAGAAAGCGGAAAACCTGCTGGTGGGCAAGCGGGGCAATTTTGAGCAGGTCATACCGATTGATGCCAAGCAGCATGAAAACCCCGGAGAGGGCGAAAACGCCCGATATCGGTAGCAACTGCAAAAGCTGCTCGTTGCTGATGACTTTCAGCAAGGCATAGATGATGGGAATGACCATACCCAGCAAAACACTGTAGATCTGCTCCTTGCTCGATTTTGTTGCAGTAAGGGAAGCCATCAGGAGCATGAAGAAGGCAACCAATAAAAGAAGGAAATTTCCGGTGATAAGAAACTTGCCGAAAATGGTGGTGTCTACCAGTACGGCGCCCAACCGCTCGCCTTGAACCAGAACAATGCTCTTGCGTATCAGATGATGGAAATAGTCAGTAAGCACAAGCAATAAACCTATGCTTTGGTAGGTGTAGAGAATAGCAATCAACTGCTTCTTCACACGAACAAGATACCCAGTATAAGATACAGCAAACAGAATGGCTGCCACCGGAGTAAGAAATACTCCAATCTGGGTGAAGTTCCGCCACAATACCTTCACTTCGAAGGATATACTCACCAACTCCAAGAAGGAACCTACTGCCCAGATGACCATGAAAATCGAGGCGATGAAGAGCTCAGGCGCACCTTGTTTGGCCCGTGCTCGCCAACAGGCGAGGAGCACAAGCACCATCATGAGAACAGAGAGCACATTTATGAACAGTACAGGGAAGGTGATCATCTCATCTCCTTGATAACGGGTCTCATCATAGCAGAGAAGTGAACAAGTCATTCACCTCGAACAACTCCTACATTGCAAGTCTCTGCACCGCTTCATCGTCACTGTTGCAAAAGAAAATATCTGTTCCTTGATTGCTCTCGCGGATGAAGTCTCTCAGACTTTTGCTGGTCACTTGGGAGAAACTCCCTACAATGGCAAGCTTCACAGAATAGGTGACGAACTTCTGTAGGATATCACCAGCAAGGCGGGTACTCAGATCAAAGAAACGCGGATCGAAGGCATCGGCATCGAGGATGAGTCTTCTTGTCTTGGCTTGGTAATACGCATCAGCCATCAAGTCCAAGGCAGTGTCGACATCTCTGATCAACACATGATGACTTTTCACACGTGCGATACTCATACCCTGACGCTCGATGATCTCAAAGCGCATGATCCGATTCCTCCTTTGTTGCATTGCGAACGATGTACCCTCTACTGATATAGCCAAAGGGTAGGCTTTGTCTATCCTGTAGGGGTCGCGAATCACTCTTTTCATAGCCAGGGCAAGGAGAACATGCGCAATGAGAAAACCTCAGCGGCAATCCATAGCTGGAATGGAAGCTTTTGGTGTTTTGCATATGGAAGTGAAGATGCGGTTCACTGCTGTTGCCGGTATTTCCACAACATGCCACCTTCTGGCCCCTTTGCACGTGCTCGCCTTTGCTGACACAAATGCTGTCTTTCTTCAGATGGGCAAGGACTGTATACCTATCATCGCTG
>JAAYQY010000369.1 GCA_012519125.1 Spirochaetales bacterium | reverse complement strand
CGGCTTGGAAGAGCTCGGCAGGGTTTTCGGAACCAAGCCAGACACTTTTGGGAAGTAGGTTCTTGTCATGCAGGCTCTTGAACCACTTCAGCGTGGCTACGGTGCCGGGATTGTTGAATTCGATGTTCGACTGGTCTTCCTTCAGGAAGCGGCCGTTCCACTGGTACATGAGAGTGGAGAAGCGGTGCGGGGTGAAGTCTACGGCAAGACCGTACTTCATCGAAGGGTTTGCAGCCAGCACCTTGGCGATGATGGTTTCCCACTCAGCCCAGGTCCAGGTCTTGCTGACTTCATCCACATTGATGCCTGCCTTGTCGAAAGCAGTCTTGATCACCAGCATGCCGTTTGCCGTGGCTTCGGTGGGGTAGGCGATGAACTTGCCGTCCTTGTTGGTTGCGAAGGCAACCATCGAGGGCAGGTACTCTTTCTTCACCGCTTCCACATCCTGGACGTGGTTTTCGATCGGCTCAAGGCTGTCCACCACGACCGAAAGGGTGTTGGTGGTGATTCGGGCGATGTCAGGCGGGTTGCCGCCGCTGATCATCAGCTTCAGCTTCTGGTCGTACTCACTGTAGGCAACGATCTGCAGGTCGAGCTTGACGTGCGGGTTGGCCTTCAGGTAGTCGTCGATGGTCTTGAGAAAGACATCCGACTCATTGGCGTCATTGAACCACAGTACGGAGAGTGTGACCTCTTTCTTGGTTCCCTCTTCCTTCGTTCCGGCAGCAAAGACCATGCTGGCGGCAACGAGCAGGATCATCAGGGTTACGATTGCTTTTTTCATGCGCATCCTCCTTTTTGGACTGGCAATATGCAGTTTGCAAATTTACGCAAAACGTTTTTACTCGTCCAGTATAGGGACACGTTTTTCATTCTGTCAAGCGTGTTCTCTAGATGCCGCTGATGATTTCCACGGTGATGGTGGTGGTATAGTGGCCCTCCATTGCAGCCTCAAGATCCTGTTGGTTCACCTCAGGGGAGGCCAGAAGATGTGTTGGTGTAGTCGTATGTGTGGATGTGAGTGTAGCGTTCGCCGTATCGAATCAGATTCCATAAAAATGTGATAGGAAATCAACTTTAGGGTTCTTATTCTGGTGTCATTTAGGGTCTATACTTACAGCATGAGGTGAAGCGAGATGAAAAGCTCATTGCGAAAAATTGAAGGTTTAATGGATTCGTATGAATGGATAGTGGAGGATATCGACGATTGGATGGAAGGAACAACGAGTGCTACTCTTGGCTTGCTGGTCTCTGGTGAGGTTGTGTGCTCAAAGTCTTTTCCTTCAAATGATCAGGAGTCAAGGCATGCTATACGCCTTACACTTCTGGAAGTATACAGGTTGACATCGTTGCTTTCTGGAACCGATGAGCATCCTCAAGTTTTTTTGTCTGAAAGTCTTGGCAGTACATTGATGGTAACCCAAAGATGTCTGGTGCAGAACATGGTGGATGATTCCTCTCTTATCTTGGAGAATTCTTGAACATGAGTCCTTTACGAAGCACTCGGTTCTTACCCCATTTCCGTAAGAAGTGTTGCAGGAAATGACAAGCTGTGGGACAATCTAGTGAGTTTGGGAGGGAGTGAGCATGCATCTTACAATAGCAGGAACTGGGTATGTAGGATTGGTGGCAGGGGTCTGTTTTGCCCATGTGGGGCACAAGGTGACCTGTGTCGATATCGACCCGAAGAAAGTGGAGATGCTCAACAAGGGCATTTCTCCCATCTATGAGACAGATCTGGAAGCTTACCTGCAGGAAGGTCTTCAGAAGGGCTTGCTTACCTTCACCACCGACTACCAGAAGGCCTACAAGAATCCCGATGTCATCTTCATCGGTGTAGGAACTCCCGAACTGCCCGATGGTTCTGCAAACCTCAGTTATGTAGCTTCGGTGGCTCGTCAGATTGCCGAGCACGTTGAGCGTGACTGTCTGGTGGTGGTCAAGTCAACCGTGCCGGTCGGAACAAACGATAAAGTGGAGCAGTTCATCAAGGACTCCTTGGTCCATCCGGTACGTGTCGAGGTGGCTTCCAATCCCGAATTCCTTGCCCAGGGTACTGCCGTGCACGACATGATGCATGCACAGAGGATTGTCATCGGGGTGGAGGACAAGCATGCTGAGGCCATCCTTCGTGAGCTCTATGCCCCCTTCGACCTTCCCATCGTGGCGGTCAGCAGAAGAAGTGCCGAGATGACCAAGTATGCGGCCAACGACTTCCTTGCCCTGAAAATCTCCTACATGAACGATCTTGCCAACCTCTGCGAGCTGGTGGGGGCGAACATCGAGGACGTGGCCTTGGGCATGTCCTACGATGAGCGCATCGGCTCACGCTTCCTGAAGGCCGGCATCGGCTACGGGGGCAGCTGCTTCCCCAAGGACACCAAGGCCTTGCAGTATCTGGCAAAACAGTATGGCTACAATCTGCGTACCGTCAGTGCTGCGGTGGATGTGAACAACGAACAGCGCTACAAGCTCTATCGCAAGGCCTGCAACCGTATGATCACGTTCAACGGCATCAAGGTGGCGGTGCTCGGCCTGGCCTTCAAGGCAGGGACGGACGACCTGCGCGAATCACCTGCCATCTACAACATTCCCCTTCTGCTTGAGCAGGGAGCAAACATCACCGCCTTCGACCCGGTGGCCCAGGAGAACTGCAAGCGCCAGTACGGCTTTGCCATGGAGTATGCAGCTACGGTGGAAGAGGCCCTGACAGGGGCTCAGGTGTGTTTCATCTTCACCGATTGGCAGGAGATTCGCTCAACAGAGCCTTCTCTTTTCAAGAAGCTGATGAGAACCGCCCTTGTCTATGATGGGCGCAATCTCTTCCAGCCTCGCACCATGCTCGAAGCAGGGGTGGAGTACTACAGCATCGGGAGGTGAGTATGGCGGAAGAGAAGCTTCAGTTCGAAGGAGCGCTGACATCCATACAGCCACGTATCAGACTCAACCGGTCGTTTGATGAGTCCTGGCACAGCTATCTTGGCTATGCCCTGACCATCGCCTCATCGGACGGCAGTTCGGTGAGCGTAGGCATCAGTGAGAAGTTGCACGAAAAGCATCGGCTGCACAGCGGCATGGTGGTATCCCTCTCATGCAAGGCTGTGGAAGACCCCAGGCTGGAGAGCGTGGAATTCTACCGGGTGACAGGTTTCAAGGTTCTTGGTCAGGGAGAAGCCGAACTTGCTTCCCCTCTTCCCCCGTCTCTTGCAGTGTATCGGGAACGCGGTCCACGCAGGCTTTCGGCAAAGACCTATGAAGGTGTCTGCGCCTCCTGCATTTGGGGCTGCAAAATGGCAGTGGAGATTACCGTCGACCAGTGGAAGCCCTGGATCCGGAAGTATCGGGTGGAGACGTTCTGCTATGGTCCCAAGTCCTGCAAACACTACCGTCCGGGTCCCAACCGCAAGGTGAGTGGGAGAAATGGCATGGTGTATGTGGAGGAGGATTGGGTTGATGAGATGCTGACCCAGAATCGTGGGGACGACGAATGAAAGAGAACGGGCCTTTCGCAGTGCGAAAGACCCGGGGATGATCAGGTTGTCTTGTTTCTCTTTCAGCGCAGGGCGAACTCCACCATATGTTGCTTTGCTGTCGAAATGTTTCCTTTCTCCATCGCTCGCTTTACCTTGGAGAGCAGGACCTTTCCTTCCTCCTCGGTGAGGGTGTTGCTCTCCAGCGTCTGGGCCCGGTTGACGCTCAGATCGAGCATCCCATAGGCAGCTTCTATATTCCCGCTCTGGATGCTTTCGATCAAGGCTGAGTCGAGCACATCAAGCAGGAAGGGTGTGGTTACCACGGTGTGTTCCGGATCGAGAACCATCGGATCGTGTGGTGTATATCGTGTCATGATTGTATATCCTTATCAGGTACGGTCCTCCTGCCGATTGCAGAAGCAACTTCCCTCATCCCTAATATCTGCATAAATGATTAAATTTTCAAGTAGTACATCCTCCCATTGCTCTCCTCTCCGACAAGTGTCAGGGTTTCGGTATTTCCGTCCCTGCTTACATCGTAGACCACTTGGATCGGGAGCAGATCCCCTTCAAAGAGGAAGCCGAAGCCCTCATCCGGGACAAAGAGCAGGGTCCCCGAGGCGCTGGGCTCATCGCGCAGCGTCAGATCCATGTCGAGCTGCTGGAGCCCTGCATCCCGGCCACTGAATGAGATGGAGGAGAGCACCAGGTCGTAGAGCTCACTCAAGGTAGGGGTTCCCTCCGTCTCATCCAGTTGCCAGCTGGTGTTCGCAAGGCGGGCCACCACATCGATGGCTTCCTCTTCCTGGGGCGGGTTGATGGGTTGGTAGCTGCACCCATAACAACTGAATGCCAACAGGAAGAGCATCACCAGGGAAAAGACGGTCAGGATGGCGATCTTGGTCTTTGATAATTTTTCCGGCACTTCTTGCTGCGGCTCCGTTTGCTGGTTCTCTTGCATGAAAACCTCCTTCTGTTTTTGGCCAGTATCAGGCAAGAATTCCGGTTCAGCCAGTTACAGAACAAATCGCTTTTCTGTTCGTTGCCTTTCCCGTGCGTGCATGATAGGCTTTGGCATCAAGACACAGTGGGAGCATCACCGCCATGTATGAGTTCAGCACCTCAACCTTGCTTCTGGCATTCGGGCTTACGGTGTTCGCGGGTTTGGGCACCGGAGTAGGGTCCTTGATGAGTTTCTTCCACAAGAAGTTCAACCCCAAGTTCCTTG
>JAAYQY010000031.1 GCA_012519125.1 Spirochaetales bacterium | reverse complement strand
TTCTGCGGCCTGATGCATCAGCTTCACCGAGCTTGCAGGTGATCAGCTCAACACCATTCACCCTACCCTTCTCATTGGCGGTAATCTTCAGCGGAGCATGGAGGAACAAGAACTCAACTCCCTCTTCCTTGGCATGCTCAACCTCTTCCTTTCGGGCAGGCATCTCCACCTCGGTTCGGCGGTAGACGATGGTCACCTGCTCCGCACCCAAGCGTTTTGCCGTCCTTGCAGCATCCATGGCAACGTTGCCACCACCGAAGACTGCAACTTTATGCGAATCAAAGAGCGGGGTGAGTGCTTCACCCACCGCATATGCCTTCATCAGGTTGCTGCGCGTCAGATATTCGTTGGCAGAGAAAACACCAATGTAATTCTCCCCATCGATTCCCATGAACTTGGGAAGGCCGGCACCTGAACCCACGAATACTGCATCAAAGCCATCACGATCCATCAGGTCGCTGATCTTACGGGTCTTGCCCACCAGATAGTTGCGCTTGATCTCAACGCCCATCTCCACCAAGTTGTTCAGCTCATGCTCGACAATCTTCTTGGGAAGACGGAATTCAGGAATTCCGTAGACCAATACACCACCTGCTTTGTGCAAGGCTTCGAACATCACTACCTGATGTCCCTCCCTACGCAGGTCAGCTGCAGCAGAGATGCTTGCGGGACCAGTGCCCACCACAGCCACCTTCTTGCCAGTCTCTGCCTTGATGGCTGGGACTTTTTCCAAATCATGCTCACGGGCATAGTCAGCGACAAAGCGCTCAATACGGCCGATGGAAACCGACTTGTCCACATCCTTGAACATCTTGCCCACAGTGCAATAGAGCTGACACTGGCTCTCCTGAGGACAGACGCGTCCACAGATTGAGGGCAGCAGGCTGCTCTCCTTGATGATCTCCACAGACTTGGCATAGTTGCCCTCGGCAGCCTGGGCAATAAAGGCAGGAATATCGATGGCTACCGGACAGCCTGCAATGCAGGGCTTGGTCTTGCACTGCAGACAGCGCATTGCCTCTACCCTGACCTGGCTGTCGGAGTATCCGAGGGCAACCTCCTGCATGTTTTTCACCCTCACCTCGCTGGCTTGGGTAGGCATCTCCTGCAGGGGAATCTGTGCACGCTCCTTGGCGCTGAGGGTCTTGCCTTCCAACTGCACAAGCAGTTCTTGTGCCCGCTTGTCCAACTCTTCTTGTGTAGCGTGCATCGCTTACGCCTCCCCTTCTTTTATCTGCAATCCGACATGACAACGGTGATGGGCTTCCTGTTCCTTGCCTCGGTAGGTTCCAAGGCGCAGCAACATATTATCCCAATCGACCTGGTGCCCATCGAATTCGGGGCCGTCGACACACACGAACTTCGTCTTTCCGCCGATGGTGACCCTGCAACCACCGCACATGCCGGTTCCATCGATCATGATGGTGTTCAGCGACACGATGGTATGGATACCGTAGGGCTTGGTGGTAAGGGCGGCAAACTTCATCATGATCGGGGGACCGATGATGACCACGCAATCGGGCTTGTAGGTTTCACACAGCTCTTTCAGCGGCTCGGTTACCAAGGCCTTGCGCCCATAGCTGCCGTCGTCGGTAACGACGATCACCTCATCTGCGGTAGCCTTCATATCCTCTTCCATGATCAGAAGGTCCTTGTTTCTGGCACCCATGATGACCTTCACCTCGTTGCCGGCATTCTTCATGCCCTGAACAATGGGGAAGAGCGGGGCTACGCCGATTCCACCGCCGACACAGACGACCTTGCCGTAGTTCTTGATATCGGTGGGCTTGCCCAAGGGGCCGAGCAGGTTCTCGATGCTATCCCCCTCCTCCAGCAGAGCCAAACGGTGGGTAGTCTCTCCCACGGCCTGGAAAATCAGGGTGATAGACCCCTTCACAGGGTCGGCATCTGCGATTGTGAGAGGAATGCGCTCTCCAAAATCTCCACCCATCTGCAGGATGATGAACTGACCGGGCTTGCGCGCTTCGGCGATTTCCCTCGCCTCGATCTCCATCCTGAACACTTCCTGCGACAGCCTCTGCTTCGATAGAATCTTGTTCATTGCTACTCCTCAACCTACGTGCATCAAATCACGAATCAGCCTGAATTTCCACCAAGGTGGGAATCCAGACAAAAATCAGCATTGTGTAAGCACGGTTGTCTCAGTATTAAATTCTCTTGGGCGAGTGTCAAGTATGTATTGCCCAAGAAGGCCAGAGCTGGCACACTAAGGAAGGAGGGTCAATCATGATCAAGAAAGCAAATGAAATGAACGTCAGCATCAAGGAAAAACTGCGTGGAGGAACCGGACAGGTAGCCTTTAAGGCTCTCAGCGATGAGGGGACTGTGGCTCATTGCAGGCTCTTTTCCGAACTTCGCATTGATAAAGGATGTTCCATTGGAACTCACGACCATGTAAACGAAACCGAATACTACTGGATCACTGGTGGCCGCG
>JAAYQY010000368.1 GCA_012519125.1 Spirochaetales bacterium | reverse complement strand
GTGCCTTTCAGCACACACGCCTTCCAAGCGTGCACCTTCGACCACTCGGACACCTCTCCAAGGAACGAAATAAACGGAAAAACCTAAAAAATATCCAAGCTATCGGAGAGAGAGGGATTCGAACCCTCGGTACCGTCAGACGGTACAACGGATTTCGAGTCCGTCTCCTTCGACCACTCGGACATCTCTCCCGGTGATTATGACCGCTATACATAATGCACTATGAGACCAAGAGGATTCGAACCTCCGACCCTCAGTTCCGCAAACTGATGCTCTATCCAGCTGAGCTATGGTCTCAAATACTGTAAAAAAACAGAACGGAGAGGGGGGGATTCGAACCCCCGGACCCGTTACCAGGTCAACTCCTTAGCAGGGAGCCCGATTCGGCCACTCTCGCACCTCTCCAACTCAAAAAAAACGACTTCACCTTGCTGATGCAAGAACGGAGAGAGGGGGATTCGAACCCTCGGAGACTTTCGCCTCAACGGTTTTCAAGACCGCCTCCTTCGACCGCTCGGACATCTCTCCAAAAAGACATGACAATAAGCCACGCGATTCTAGGTTGCTTAGCTATCAATCGGGTTTCCACTATAGTAAGTGCCTCCATCTTTGTCAATAACCTCCATGAGAGAAAACCTATGAGCGCGAGGGTATTTCTTGACAGTGCAACCCTCTCTTGTCATCATGGAACGATCATGAGGATTCCTCTCTTCCATAAACGTCCCAAACCGCCCACGCTGACAGGGGATCAGACAACGCATCGAACACAGAAGATCGAGACCCTGAAAGCAGGACGTCTCGCCTCTCTTGCGCTCGCATTCACCTCACGCATCGTTGATGGCATCGGAGCAAGGCTTGCAGGCAGCGAGAGTTCTCGTCTCGCTGCAGCTGAGATAGAGAAGGAATTGGCTGCGTTCTGTGATACGACGGAGCAAAGCTCCTTCGAGCTTGAATCTGGAGTTCATGCTCTTCCACTGAAAGTTGCTGTCGTACTCTATCCGGTACTCATACTCTTTCAGCTGGTTGGTCTTCCCTATTTCTCCTTGGCCCTGTTCTTGCTCTATTTCCTGTACGCAGGAAAAGAACTCTATCTCTACAAGCCCTTTCCCGTACGATTCCTGAAACGGGAAAAAGGCGTGAATGTTCATGCAGTGCTCCAGCCTAAAGGGCCAGTGGAGCAGACCCTCCTCTTTACTAGTCATCATGACAGTGCCCCCTTATTCACCTACAACAAACTCGATCGGTTCACCTATGCCAAAAAGGTAGGGCTTCCGGTATTTCTCTTCCTAGGCAGCGGGCTGCTTTCGATGGTTCAGATACTCTCCGAACTGGTTGGCGGGCTCTTGTTTGTGCCCAATGTCCCCTCGATCGCAAGCCTCATCCTGCTCCTGCTGTTTCTCTTCTCCACTCCCTTGCTTCTCAGTCTTTGGAACTTTCATGCAAAAACAGGATCGCCGGGAGCTGGGGATAACTTGGTCTCGGTAGGCATGGTCATCCAGTTGGCTCGTTACTTTCATTGGAAGCGTTCCTGCAACGCTCCTTTGGCCAATACGCGCCTTGTCTTCTGCTCTTTCGATGCAGAGGAGATGGGGTTGCGTGGCTCACGTGCTTGGTATGAGCAGAACGGATTGAATTTCGAATCGGCCTTGGTGCTGAACTTCGACAGCATCTATCACAGCGATAAGCTCACCTTTTTGGAACGGGATGTGAATGGTCATCAGCCTTTGGATGCGCCTCTAGCCCGTCGTTGTGCTGAGATAGCCCAATCGATGGGCTATGCAGCAACCTGTGAGTCCATACCACGCCTCAGCGGAGGCACCGATGCCGCAGAAGCCAGCAGAGCGAACCTGAGAGCTTGTACCCTCACCTCGGTTGGGTGGGATGACCGGACAAAGCCTGCAGTCTATCACACCGAAGACGATACTGTTGCATCCATTGACCCGAAGGCGGTGGAGATGGCCTTGTCTGTTGCGATACGGCTTGTGGAACTGGTCGACCAAAAAAGACTCTGGGAACCAGAACATCAGAAGCAGGAAAAACAGAAAGAAGAGGAGCGTGATCCCAAGCTGACCTTCTCAAAACTCACACATCGCTGAACTGGACCGAACAACTCCCATTGGAGCACTCGGTGAGATAGGCAGCAAGCGCGTTTTTTGTCTCAGAAGGAAGACTTCCTTGTAAGGTGATATCGGTAGTGAATTCTTCATGGTCGATAGTCGCTTGCATTTCTATAAGACGTTTTTTAACGATATCATAGAGGTTATAGGGTATCGTCATCGAAAAACCAGATTTCTCTATCAAGGCCTCTGTCTTCACCAATTTCAGCACTTCCTTGACACTGTCCCCGTAGGCTTTCACCAAACCCCCGGTTCCCAGCAACGTGCCTCCGAAGTATCGTACCACCAGGACCAGTATGTTGGTTATGCCGCTGCCTTTGAGGACTTCAAAGGCTGGACGCCCTGCCGTATTTTTTGGTTCATGGTCATCACTGTAACTATGGATATCTGCTCGTTCTCCCAGCACTGCTGCATGTACCACATGATTAGCCCCTGCATGAAGAGCACGTGTCTGGGTAACCAAGTCCTTGATCTCGGAGAGGGCTGTGATGGGGATGGCGATGGCGATGAAGCGTGATTTCCGTACTTCCAATTCGCATTCGCATTGCTCAAGCAAAAGACGCATGTTACCACCTGTATCCGAACAGATTATCACAGGATGCGGGTGCATGGGAGACCAAGCGTCCTGCCATCTCATCCAACACCGATTTCTCCTGCTCGTCAAGGGTAAGCTCAGAACAGGCGATCGACTGAGCAAGCTGGGCTGTGGAGCGTGCTCCTACCAAAATGGTGGAGAACTCTTGATTCAGTGCCCAAAGAAGAGCAACCTGAGCAGGTGAACACCCTTTCTTGGAGGCAAGATCCTCGATGGTATCCAAAAGATGCAGATAGTGGGGATACACTGCTGTGTCATAGACGTAGAAGGATGAACGCTGGTCTTTGGGTTTCTCCCGATGGTTTCCTCCCAAGAGACCCAAGCCAAGTGGGCTGTAACCAACCAGTTTGATGGAGCGCTGCTTGGTATAGTTTCTCAGCTCTTCCAAGTCTCGTGTCCAAAGCAGCGTGCAGGGAATCTGAAGGGTGTTGAACGGCACATCCTCAAGTGTTTTCAGCAAGGAAAGAGGGGTATTGCACAGCCCAAGGGAGTGCACAAGGCCTTCTCCAACCAACCCGAGAGCAGCCTCAAGGAGAGGTTTGAGAGGAACACTGCTGCTCGGCCAATGGAGGTACAGGGTGTCGAGGTAGTTGGTTTTCAGCCTTCCTAAGCTTTTCTCTACATCTTGTCGGACAGTTTTCACTGTCTTGGGCATGAATTTTGAAGCAATATGCAGCTCCCTTCGGTTGGGAAGGGAGGCAAGGATTGATCCGATGCGTTGTTCGCTCAGGCCATTGCCATAGGCAGGGGCAGTATCGATGTGACGGATTGAGTGAGAAAGGGCAAACCGTATCAAGGTTTGGGGGGTCTCTTCAGCAGCCTCAGTCCAAAATCCATGGGAGGGTCCGAACTGCCAGGTGCCCAGACCCAGCTCAGATTTCTTCATCGTCCTCTTCCAGGACAATGCGTTTATCCACCATCACCTGGCCATCGAAGATGAAGAAGCCCTCAAACTGTTTTCCTTCCATGGCAAGGGGAAGCCAGTGCAGGTCATCTGCCCACATCTTGTCGTAGGGAATCTCGCTGACCGGGCACCAGAAGGGTCTGGCTTCGTCGGTTTCCTGCATCTCCCCCTCAAAGGTATCAGCAAAATAGACATAGCCACGCTCTGCAAGCCCATCACGGAATTGGAAGTTGAGCTTGCCCACCATCCTTAGGTTGGCGACAGAGAGGCCTGTCTCTTCGGTGAACTCGCGCTTGGCAGCCTCGAGAGCCGTCTCGGTTTCCTCGATGTGGCCTCCAGGTGCGTTGACCAAGCCCTTTCCAAGCCCTGTCTTCTTGTCAATGAGCAGAACTTGATCCCCATGAAAGAGGTACGTAATGACACAGATTTCCGTCGGTTCCCAGACATCCCAGTCGATATCGTCAACCGAGGCGGCATCCTTATCGGTGCTCACCAAAACTGCAGGGGCCTCGCTCGTTTTCTGTGCTTTCTCCTCACGCTTTGCTGCCTCTTCTGGATGTGCTTTGTCATAGCAAGACTGACAGAGGTTGTCATCGTGGCCAATGACATGGTTGAAATCCAAGCGAGCGTTGCACTCAACACAGTGCAGACGGAACGGAAGGGCTTTCGCTCTCAGGAAGTAGAGCAGTGCCACACACACCAAGGCGACGCCCCAAGCGAGGTTGTGATTCCAATCCCTGGCGAGGATGGTTACCACACCTACTTCAAAGAGCAGGAGAATGGAGGCCAGATAAATGGTGGCAAACCGTTTCTTGTTGGTCCCAGGGATTTTCCGCTGGGTGAAGTTGAGCAGAAGGATGGCGATCAGAGCCCAAGTATAGTATTGTTCGATGGTTTTCAGGATCATGGTGCTAGGGTATAGGGCTCTTTCCCCTTCGTCAAGCTCGGACCACTATTCTCGTTGAAGGCACTGCAATTTTGGAGTAAGCTTCTATAGTACCTGATGCCATGGAGGTTGCCAATGAAACAAGATGATGTCGCCAAGTATATCGATCACACGGTGCTCGCAGCAAATGCGACTCGAGACAAAATTGAACAGATTTGCAAAGAAGCTGACCAGTATCACTTTGCATCAGTCTGTGTTAACAGCTGTTGGGTCGAATTATGCGCCAAGCTTTTGGAAAAGAGCGAGGTTATGGTGTGCACCGTGGTTGGATTTCCCTTGGGGGCCATGTCCACTGTGAGTAAAGCATATGAAGCAAAGAAGGCGGTGCTTGCCGGAGCTGACGAGATTGATATGGTCATCAACATCGGTTATTTGAAGAACCATGATGATGACTTGGTGCAGGAGGATATTTCCGCTGTGAAGGCGGCCTGCGGGAGTGCTCACCTAAAGGTGATCATCGAAACGTGCCTCCTGACGGATGAGGAGAAGGTTCGGGCCTGCAGACTTGCCAAGGCAAGCGGGGCAGACTTCGTGAAAACCTCCACAGGCTTCTCCACCGGCGGGGCTACCATTGAGGACATCAAGCTGATGCGAAGGACTGTCGGGCCGGAGATGGGCGTCAAAGCCTCCGGTGGCATACGCACCTATGCAGATGCAAAGGCGATGATTGATGCAGGGGCTACCAGAATCGGGGCTAGTGCCGGCATTGCCATCGTAGAGGGGCAGCATGGGTCGAATTGAGCAGAAGAGTGGGGGAACTGATTTTCTCAAGAGTCTGGGGTTTCCTACCTTGGATGTGCATGATACGTTCTCCCATTTTGATTTTACTCTGCCCGGACGTAGGGTTCTTCTCATCGGCCCCATGGGTTCGGGCAAAACTGAGTTTGCAGCCAGGGTTTGGAGGGATGCGGCAATCGCCCAGAAAAAGGGTGAGAAGGTGCGCTCTCTTACAAGCAGTGGTGAGGTGGATCGGCGCAAGGTCTTCTTCATTCGCTCTGAGATTGATGGATCACGATTTACCGACTACCCCGAGGATGCGCTCTGCTACCGAAGCGGGTACGTGAGTTGTGGGGAGAATATTGCCAAGATTCGGGACTCCTTCGGTCTTGAACGTGTGCTTGCCGACAATCCTACTGTCGGTATCTTCATCATCGATGAGGCTTCTTTCTTTGATGAGCGGCTGGCCTATGTGGTACGCAACCATAGTTATGAGCGTGGGGTGATGTTCATCTTCCCTACCCTTATCCTCAACTTCCGTAGGGATCTTTTCAATTCAACGGCTCGCCTGATGCTCGACATAGCAACCGATGTGATTCCCTTGACCGCCTATTGTGAGCATCCTGATTGCATCAACGATGCATTTTACACCTACCGCTACTACCAGGTGGAAGGAAAGGAGTGCCCGGCACTCTATTTCGATCCTCTGATCATCGTGGGAGGTGATTCGCACAAAGACAGTTCTCTTGAACCCAACTACGCTGCCCGTTGTGATGAACACCACTACCTACCGGGAAAGGAGTATACCTTCTTCCATCTGAAACCATTGGGGGAAGCTGCTGCTCGTGGGGAGGAGAAGCCTCTGAAAACAGAGCTGTATGCACTCAAGCAGGATATCAGGCAGTCGATGCTCTACCAGAACTTTTGCGAGCGGTATCGTGGGCGCAAGGATGAGGAAATCTTCTTCAATGCACTCAAGCCTCAGAACATTGCAGAAAAAGCTCTGATATTTCTTTTCTGTGAACAGAATCTCGTTCCCGAGGAACTCTTGCTGCGCCTGGTTTCAGAACTTGATCTGGATACTGCCTATTTGGGTAAGGTTCTCGCCGACAACAAGCGTCCTGTCTCCTTTGCACAGCCCTTCCTCTTCTAGAAGGGCGGAAATGTGCAAAAACACGTCAAGAAAGAGCCTTGAGCGCTTTCTTGGCGTGGTTCAGTATGTAGAGAGGATCGAAAGGGTGTCAGCCAAGGTCGCAGGATTTGCATTCTCCAGCAAGGCTGGGACTTCGATCGACCGCTTTCTCAGTTCGGAGAAGAGGTCCTTCCAATCGAAGACACCTTCCCCGAATGGAAGATCTCCGATCTTGTAGCCGTTGGCGTCAAGACGGAAGTCTTTGACATGGAGGGCTGCAATGCGTGAACCGAAGGCATCGAGGGAAGCGTTGACAAACGATCTCTGAGCCTCCAGCGAAGGCTTGCCTCTGCTGCTTCCATCCTTTTCGGTGAGGCCTGTCCAAGGGATGAGGTTGACCGGATCGTAGATGATCTTGAGGTGAGGAGTGTCAAACTTTTCGGCCAATGCAGCCATTCGATCGATGGAGCTGATCGTATGTTGCTTGCTGACCGCTTCAACTCCAACGATGGCATCATACTTGGCAGCTGCCTCAACGAGGCGATCGATGCTGCGGTAGAGCACATCGAGGACCTTGGGTTCTGCAGTGTCGGGGTGGAAGGAGCAGTCGGCATTGAGTGAGCCGGTTTCTGTCCCTACCAGCGGACAGCCCAAAAGATTGGCGAACTTGAGGTGCTGTTCGAATGAGGTGAGTTGCTGGTCCCTGATCGCCTTGTCTGGATGGACTGGGTTGATGTAGCATCCAAAGACCCCTACATAGGCGCCTTTGGCAGCAAGCTCATCGTGCAGGGTTCTGATGAAGGTTTCGGTATACGCGCTGGGCTGGGGTGCGTTTCTGAGCACCTTGCGGATGGCCAGCTGGATGGGAATGGAAGGTCCATAGACGGCGATGGCCGAGGCCAACTGTTCAGCTGAGTCGAATGTGCCCAGGTCATGGGCTCTGAGTCCTATCTGTTTCATGGGAAAATTGTAGGCGTTCGACAGGGAAAAGTAAAGGAAGAGAGAGGAGAGGATATCGTGAAGGAGTTTTCACTCAGCGCATTTGGAGCACAAGGAAATGGCACGTTCGACAATACCCAAGCTTTTGCCAAGGCGTTTCAGGCAGTTCGTGAGGGAGGTGTGCTGCATATCGAAAAGGGGGTCTACCTCACCGGTCCCCTAGTGCTTGAGGGTACGGGAATCGTGCTCGATTTCGCTGAAGGCTCGGTCATCCGCTTCATCGACGATGAAACGCGATATCGCCCCGTCTTATCCCGTTGGGAGGGGGTGAACTGTTACTGCATGCACCCCTGCTTTCTCATCTCCAAGAGCGATGGGATCATCCTCAAGGGCAAAGGCCTCCTTGATGGCAACGGGAGCGGGTGGTGGAAGAAAGCAAACGAGAAGAGAAACTCCCAGTTTGGACCTGTATCCCCCCTTGAACGCGAGCTGGCAGAGCTCAATCCCGGTTATGAGACGCAACAAGGCGGGGGAGGAGGGCGCCAAAGCCAGTTCTTGCGCCCACCGTTGCTGCAGATCCTCAGGAGCAACAATGTGAAGCTTGATGGCCTTACCCTCAAGGACAGTCCCTTCTGGACACTCCATCCCCTTTACAGCACCAACGTGTTTCTGCTGGGCCTGACGATAGAAAACCCAAAGGATGCCCCCAACACCGATGGCATCGATGTCGACTCCTGTGGCTTTGTGACCATCAAGCAGTGTTTGGTGGACGTCGGCGATGATGGCATAGCCCTCACGAGTGGGAGCGGGCCTGATGGGATTGCCACAGGTCTTTCGACCCATGACATCCTCATTGAAGGGTGTACGGTGAAGAATGCCCATGGAGGAGCTGTCATCGGAAGTGAGACAGCTGCAGGCATCCATACGGTCAAGGTGCAGGAGTGCTTCTTTGATGGTACCGATCGGGGCATCAGGATCAAGACACGTCGTGGCAGGGGCGGAGCAATCTCCAACCTCCACTTCTCAGCCATCCGGACGAGAAGAAACCTCTGTGCGTTGACGCTGAACATGTACTACCGCTGCGGCAGCCTGGATGCAGAAGAGTTCTCCCTCGCCTCCAAGCCCATTCTCCCAACTACTCCCAGTATCGACACTGTCCTTATTGAGAATTGTCGCATGGAGGAGTGCACCTCCTCGGCGGCGTTCATCGTCGGGCTTCCCGAGCAGCCGATCAAAAACTTGGTGATACGGGACAGTTTCTTCTCTCTTGCGAAGGAGGGCCTGCAGGATGTCAGCGAAAGCGAGATGTACGCAGGACTCCCCGATCCAAGCGGACGAGGCCTTCGCTTGAGAAATGTTGGGTGCACCCTTCAACACGTGGCAGTGGAGGGCGTTGCTGAGGCTTTCTGCATGGAAGATGGAGTTCAGATAAGCGAGTAGAAGATCAACCATGAAGCAGGCTGCCGTTTTCAGGCAGCCTGCATTCAATCACTTAGGCATCATTCTTGTTCAGAAGTCGCACTCGGTCGGGAGTGAAGTCTATCGAGACTGCTTCTCCTTCCTTGAAGACTTTCTTTGCATGGGGATCGTCGATTTGGACTAGGACCTCACCGAAGGATGTGTTGATGAAGGCTTCAAGGCTATGGCCCAGATAGACATTCATCCTGACCTTTCCTTCAATCTTCCCGGCACCACTCTCCACCACCCTCAGTGACTCAGGACGAGCCATGAGGACGGCTTCACTGCCAACCTCAACATCATCGGCTGCACGTTCAACCAGGACTTCCTTATCCCCAAGCTGGCAAGTCCAGACTTTCTTGTCATGCTTCATGACCTTGACGGGGAAGAAAGCGGCTTTCCCTACAAACCCGGCAACGAAGCGGGAGTTTGGATCCTCGTAGATTTCGCTTGGAGAACCGATTTGGCGTACATACCCATCTTTCATGACAACCACGCGGTCTGAAAGGCTCATTGCCTCAACACGGTCGTGGGTTACATAGACAGCAGTGATGCCCAATTCCTTCTGGATCTTGCGGATCTCTACACGCATTTGCTCGCGCAGCAGTGCATCGAGGTTGGAGAGCGGTTCATCCAGCAACAACACCGATGGGGTGACGATGAGACTGCGGGCGAGCGCAACGCGCTGCTGCTGTCCACCACTGAGCTTGGAGGGAGCACGATCGCCATAGGTTGCCAGCCCTACCAAATCGAGGGTCTCATTAACCCGTTTGGTGATTTCTTCCTGCGCCACCTTTCTCAGCCTCAGGCCATAGGCCACATTGTCAAAGACCGTCATGTGGGGGAAGAGGCCGTAGCTCTGGAACATGGTCGCAGTATCCCGCTTATTGGGGGGAAGCATGGTCACTTCCTCATTGCCGATGTAGATCTTTCCCTCAGTGGGAAGCTCGAATCCTGCAATCATGCGCAAGGTGGTGGTTTTGCCGCAACCGGAGGGACCGAGCAAGGTTACCAGCTCTCCCGGTTCGATGACGAAGTGAGAATCATTGACAGCAATGACATCAGCCTTTCCTTTTACGTCCTTGAATTTCTTGGTTACATGCTCAAGGGTTACCGATACGCTTTTCTTTTCCATGGATCACCACCTTAACGGGCTGAGATAGATTTCTGGGTGAGCTTGTCATCACGGACCACAACCTGCATCAGACCCCAAACGGAGAGGACGATGACGATCAGGATGGTTGACAAGACGCTGGCAAGACCGAATCTGAG
>JAAYQY010000367.1 GCA_012519125.1 Spirochaetales bacterium | reverse complement strand
CTCCAAGCACTGCGTGTGCTGGGCTCCATGGCCGGTCCCGCTTCCGATAGGGGCTCTGAGAACCATCGGACAGGAGAGCTGGCCTGCACTCATGAAACGGGTCTTTGCAGCATGGTTGACGATGGGATCGCTGGCAAGGGTGGCGAAGTCGCCATACATGATCTCCACGATCGGCCTGAGTCCGAGCATGGCAGCACCAACGGCAAGGCCGGTGATGGCTTCTTCGCTGACTGGAGTCTCATGCAACTGCGCCGGATGCTTCTTATAGAGGTCTCCGGTGACACGGAAACAGCCCCCATAGAGGCCGATGTCCTCCCCTATGAGATGTACGGCACGGTCGCGGGACATCTCCTCATCCAGCGCTTCACGAATGGCATCGCGATAGCTGATCCTGGTCGTGCTCTTGCAGACCTTGTAGGTTTCTTCATCCTCGGGTGCAAGGAGGTACTCCATTGCCTGCTCAAGATTGATGTGAATGTCACGGACTGCTGTCGCATCAACGGCTGCATCGTCCACCCGCTTCCTCCCCTCAAGGATGAGATGGGCAACCTCTTCCTCGGTGAAGTAACCACGCTCCACCAATACGCGGGAAAAGAGGAATATGGGGTCACGGCTCTCCCACTCCTGCTCCTCTTCTCGGCTTCTGTAGAGGCAGGCATCACTCTTGGAGTGGCCGCAACAGCGATAGGTCTTCACTTCCAAAAAGAAGGGGCGACTGGTAGAGCGGATATACTCGATGGCCTCTTTGCAAGCAGTGTACACTGCTTCCACATCATTGCCATCAACCGTTGCATGCTTGATGCGGTATCCATCAGCACGGCTGGCTATGGAGGAGGTGGATATCATCCTGCTGGCAGCTGCACTCATGCCATAGTTGTTGTTTTCACAAAACAAAAGAAGGGGAAGCTCCCATACGGAGGCAAGGTTCATACTCTCATGCACCGAACCGCGGCTGGTTGCCCCATCGCCGAAAATTGCCACGCTGATAGCCTGGCTCTTCTGCATCTTCAGGGCAAACGCAAGACCTAGGGCAAGATTCACCCCGCTGCCCACCACCGCGGAGGACCCTGCATTCCAGGTCTCCACATCGGTCATGTGCATACTGCCGCCCAAACCTTTGCAGATTCCGTCGGCTGAACCAAACATTTCACTGAACATTTTTCGCTCGTTGGTACCCCGAGCAAGGGTGTGGCCATGACAGCGATGGGTGGGGACTATCCAGTCACCCTCCTGAAGGGCAAGCGCCAGACCCGCCTGCGTTGCCTCCTGTCCAATGGAGAGATGGGTGGTCCCATGCATCTCTTTCCGTTTGAAGAAGGCATCGATGTGCTCTTCGAAATGACGCGAACGCACCATAATCGAGAGCGCAGACTGCGCCTGTTCCTTGGTTAAAATCATCTTTGCTCCCCGGCAGGATATCCAGTCCTGCCTTTCCAAGCTGGCCATAGGCCCTATATAGTGTCTTCCATCCTATTGGTTGGAAAGGATACTGTCAATGAAACCTATATAGACGGTATGAAGATCCCCGTCATGATAGAACTCCTTGACCTCGCTTCTCTGAAACGTGGAAGGATCCAAGTCGAACGATGCTGCCTTCGTACAAGAGAAGACCAACGAAGCCTGCTTGAAGGTTACACGTTCGCCTCCATGTGGTGAAGGAATAAAGGTGGTGGTCAAACCAGTCTTCGCAATCTTGTCATACTCCCTGCCACTGTGCTGGCCGCACCAAAGAAGACGGTCCTTCATCTCCT
>JAAYQY010000366.1 GCA_012519125.1 Spirochaetales bacterium | reverse complement strand
TTTGCCTGAACAACCCTTCCATGCCAAAAGTGCGGGCTTCATCGGAAACGATGGGAACAATTCTCTCTCCCATGTTCTTGTCCTTCACCAGTTTGGTGAGCAGGCGGACAAAAGCCATGGTGGTGGAAAGCTCGCGCTCTCCGGTTGAGGCAACCATGTCATCGAAACTGGCAAGAGGAGGCACTACCAACGTATCTCCATCCTTGTACCGGTACGGAACAGGCCCTCCCATCAGCTCACGGCGCCTTGCAAGGAACTTGCCTTCCTTGCTCTCCGGATCGGGCTTGATGAACACCATCTTCTTGGCCTGCTCGTCATCAATGGGTACATGGAAGTGGTCGCGGAAGGCAAGAAGGTCTTTCTCTTCCATGTGCTTGAGGTTGTGAGCCCCCATTGCTCCTTCTCCGCTTCCCATGCCATACCCCTTGATCGTCTTGAACAGGATGACGGTTGGAGCTCCCTTCTGGTTTGAGGCAGCATGGAAGGCTTGGTAAATTTTTCTGGGATCATGGCCACCTCTGCTCAGCTGCCAGAGGTCCTTATCGGTCTTGCCTTCGATGAGGGACTCAAGGTATGCATCCCCAGAGAAGAGTTTCTCCCGCAGATAAGCAGGTCCCTTGGCCTGCAAGGTCTGGAACTCTCCGTCAACCATGGTTGCAAGTTTCTGCAGCAGCAATCCCTTCGTGTCCTTTTCCAGGATGGAGTCCCACTCCGTACCCCAGATGACCTTGATGACGTTCCAGCCTGCACCCCTGAACTTTCCTTCAAGTTCCTGGATGATTTTCCCATTACCGCGAACCGGTCCGTCGAGACGCTGCAGGTTGCAGTTCACCACAAAGATGAGGTTATCCAGCTTCTCCCTGGAGGCAAGTGAGAGTGCAGCCAAGGACTCCGGTTCATCAGATTCACCATCACCCATGAAGACCCAGACCTTCCTGTCACCATTCTTCTTCAAACCCCTGTCATCCAAGTACTTCATGAAGCGTGCCTGATAGATGGCCATCGAAGGACCAAGCCCCATGGAGACAGTCGGGAACTGCCAGAACTCTGGCATCAGGTAGGGGTGAGGATAGGATGAAAGTCCTTTGCCCTCTGTCTCCTGCCTGAAATGATCAAGCTGGTCCTCGGTCAGTCTTCCCTCAATGAAAGCCCTGGCATACATGCCTGGGGATGAGTGACCTTGGAAATAGATCAGGTCTGCACCGTATTCAGACTCCGGACCCTTGAAGAACCAGTTGAATCCTACTTCATACATCGCCGATGAGGAGGAGTAGCTGGCGATATGTCCACCCAACCCTTTTCCGCCTTCATTCGCCTTGGCTACCATCACCATGGCATTCCAGCGAACAAACGCAGATACATTGCGGGCGATCAGGGACTCTTCCGGCGGGAGGAGTGCCGCATCAGCAAGTGTTGTGTTTATGTAGGGACTTACGACTCCGGGAGAGGTAGCAACACCTTTCTTGCGGGCAGCTTGGGTAAGCTCGGACAGCAAGTAATCGGTTTTCTGATTACCTTCGTGCTCGATCACCCCCTCCAACGATTCCAACCAATCTTTGGTTTCTGCTGGATCTGGGTCATGGAAAATCTGTTTACTCATACATTACCTCCGATAGTGAGTGTACGTACTGGATAATTTTAGCATTCATTCTACGAATTGTGTTTAAATTAATATACTACCAGTCCAGTAGTATATCAACCTACGATTATGCAAACACGAGTGTAATGGAGATATTTATGTATAAGAAAATGGTTTTCTGGCATAGAGTTGCATATATGTAGCTTAAAATAGAGTTTTTTGCAATATTTTTATGTTGGCACCCATGTTTCGATCCACGCACCCGTGAT
>JAAYQY010000365.1 GCA_012519125.1 Spirochaetales bacterium | reverse complement strand
TTCTGTGCTTGATCTCCAGGATCTCATGCTTGAAGTAACTCCATGCACCGTTGATACCACACACACCAGCCTGGTAGTACATGTTCACCATGTGCTTCAGCGCTTGGGCGAAGAAACCCGAGAGGGACATTCCGGCAGTGTGGCTTACGGCATAACGACCTCCGATGGAGACCATGAAACCGTGGAAGTTCGACTTGAACGGCTTGGGATGTTCGGCCTTGAGGCCCAAGTCACTTTTTATGGTGTAGATGACACCATCGGCTGCGGTTTTTGCCGTCTGCTCTGCCGCTTCAACAATCTGAGGTACTGCACGGTTGTTTTCCAGGAACCACATGCCATCCCCAACCAGGTACACGTTCTGGTAGTCAGGGCTCTGCATGTACTCATTGACAGCCTTTCTGCCGATCTTTCCATCGGTGAGCGGGAGCCTTTCGCAGAATTCCGTGCCACGGACGCCACAGGTCCAGACGAGGGTCTTGGTTTTGATCACATCGCCATGTCTGGTAGTGAAGCCGTCGGTATCCACACTGGTGATCAGGGAGTTGAGCATAATCTCGACACCCTTCTTCTCCATATACTTGACTGCCTTGTCCCTCGGTTTCTCCGGAAGCATGTTCAGGATGTTTCCTAAAGCTTCGCAGTTGATGAGACGGACTTCTTTTTTGAAATCTATACCATTTTGCTTGCAAAGAGTGGGCAACCATTCGATCAGTTCTCCTACCAGCTCAACACCGGTGAATCCACCGCCCGCGACCACAAAGGTAAGCATCTGTGCACGCTTTTCTGGATCTGCTTCCCTACTGGCATCCTTTACCATCTGTTCAATATGGCAACGGATCCGCAGTGCATCATCCAAACTCCAAAGGTAGAATGCATGTTCCTTGACACCGGGGATGTTGAAGTCAGCAGTCTGGGCACCGGTGCCGATGATCAGTTGATCGTAGTGATAGGTGGAGCGCTCACCTTTGAGGACTTGCTCTTTGAAATCAATATCATTGATGGTGTCCTGCACAACGTTGACCATCTTGCCACTGAAGATGCGGTCAAAAGAAATCATCACAGATTCCTCTCCCACACGATTTCCTGCAACTTCATGCAGCTCAGTCATGAGTATGTGGTGACGGTTCTTGTCGATCAAGGTAATCTCCACCTTGTCCTGGTGCTTTTTGAATGCCTTGTGCAACGTCTTGGCGGCATGTACTCCGGCATACCCTCCGCCCAATACCACAATGTGCTTCTTGTCCATGTTTCCTTCCTTGGATCCTTGAAAAGGTTGAATCGTCCAGTGAGGCGCTCATTGGCAGTGTCCGACCTGCAAAAAGTCCTCATGCAGACAGAATGACACTCTAGCACAAAAGTAGGATTTCATGCAATTGTGTCTTTTTTTATCGAAAGCATTTTCGCATAATTTTTATGTTTGTGCTAGGTAAAGAGGTTTGGTTGTTGGAAATAATTCCAAAGCCAGGGAAATTTACTGGCATTCTGCAAAGAATTTTTTTATCGATATTTTTATATCTAAGTGAAATAGTGGGATTTCAAATCAAAAAACTTCTTTCACTGTAACTATTTATTAAGAAATTCTTGTAAATAAGAATGAATATTGATAATTTTATGACGATATTGAATCGGTGTCATGTTTCGTATATGATTATATGCACGAACGATGAAATGAATTTCTGCATGAGAGGAGTTACGTAACGATGAGAAAGAATGTGTTGGTTGCCTTGGCAGCCCTGGCTTTGCTCACTTTGGTTGTGTTCGCCGGCTGTTCCAAGTCTGAGGCGAAAACCGCTGCACCGTCTGCTGCTGCAGCCCCTGCACCTGCTGCACCCGCACCTGCTGCACCCGCTGCACCGGCTGCGACCACCTATCAGGACGGCATCTATTTTGCCATGGGTGAGAGCTTCGCTTCTTCCGGTTGGAAGGAAACTGTCACGTTGACTGTTTCTGGCGGCAAGATTGTTGAGGCTGATTGGAATGCTGTCAATATTGCCGGCGGAGCTGACAAGAAATCCTATGACAAGGCCGGAAAGTACAACATGGTCAAGTTTGGTAAAGCACAGGCAGAGTGGTATCAGCAGGCTGAAAAGGCTGAGGCACATCTGTTGGCTACTCAGGATCCCACTGCCATCACCTACAAGGATGCAGAAGGGCATACTGATGACATCGCAGGCGTCTCTGTGCATGTTGATGCCTTCTTCGAGCTTGCTCAGCAGGCTCTCGCAGCCGGCCCTGTCGGTCGTGGTCCCTATGCTGATGGCGCTTACTTTGCCATCGACGAGACCTACCCGAACTCCGGTTGGAAGGAATATGTCGCCCTTACCGTTCTCAATGGCCGCATCGCCAGCGTGAACTGGAGTGCAGTGAATCGTAACGGTGATGACAAGAAAGCCTATGACAAGGCTGGAAAGTATAACATGGTAAAGTTTGGTAAGGCTCAGGATGAGTGGTATGTACAGGCTGAAAAGACTGAGAACCACCTGATTGAGACTCAGGACCTGAAGGCTATCACGTACAAGGATGCTGAAGGCCACACCGATGATATCGCTGGTGTCTCTGTGCATGTGAACTCGATGTATGAGTTGGTAGAGAAGGCCTTGGCAAACGGTCCTGTTGCACTCGGCCCGTATGCAAACGGTGGCTACTATGCAACCGAG
>JAAYQY010000364.1 GCA_012519125.1 Spirochaetales bacterium | reverse complement strand
TCCTGTTTGCCCCGGGAGAGAACCGTGATGGTTCCGTAGGTGCGGTGGATCTCCTCCATGGTCGAGCGGATTGATGCCATCAGATGGTCCGTATTCTCCTGCTCGCCAATCGTCTGGCCAAGGAAGGTTTGCACCGCCTCACTGAGGTTCGGCTTAATCACATCGGGTCGATAGGGGAGGCACGCCTTCAGGTCGTCCCCTTTCAGGTCAAGCAGGACAAACCGTCCCCGTTGTTTTGCTTCCCTGACAAAATCGGCATAGAGGGAGGGTGCATAGCCTGGGGCTCTGGTCCCGGTGATGATGAGGGCATCCACTTCATCAAGAGCCTGGGTGAAAAGCACTCGGATCCCAGCTTCTGTAGAGGGGTCGACAGGGTAGGGTTCTTCCACCAGTTCGGTGGCCGTGCCCTGACACAAAATCGTGGTGCAGGTCCGGATGTCACTATGGCTGTCCGCCCAACGTACCTCAACCCCATCCCTCTCGCAGAGCTTGAGCATCTCTTCCTTTCTTTCTCCCCCCAGATGGGTGAGCAGGATGGCCTTGTGCCCAAGCTGGGTCAGGATGCGAGCTGCATTCATCCCCTTTCCCGAGGCATCGAGGTAGTGCCGTTGGGCACGGTTCACCTCTCCTGGCGAAAAGGAGCTGAAGACCAGCGTATGCTGAAAGGTCGGGTTCAGGCAGACAACCAGGGTTCTCATTGCAAGGCTACCGTCAGGGACGTGTGTTGCGCCTCAAGCTTGCGGTAGTTCACGCCGCTCTGGTCGAACATCCATTTTGAGGCCTTGGTGTTGTCCGCCTCGGAGTACTTGTCCGAGAGGTAGACCACTTCCTTGATGCCCGACTGGATGATGGCTTTCGCACACTCATTGCAAGGGAAAAGCCCCACGTAGAGCGTACACCCCTTGAGGCTGCTGCTGATGGCATTGAGGATGGCGTTGAGCTCTGCATGGCAGACATAGGGGTACTTGGTCTCAAGCCAATCACCTTCACGTTCCCAGGGAACATCATCGTCGCTGACTCCGATCGGAAAGCCGTTGTATCCGACCCCGACTATCTTGTGGTCAGGATTGACGATGCAGGCTCCGACCTGGGTGTTCGGGTCCTTGCTGCGCATGGACGAGAGGACGGCAACGCCCATGAAATACTCGTCCCAACTGATGTAATCCTTACGCTTGGGCATGATGATTCTCCTTGTCGTGCAGGAATTCCAGGATGGTGGTGGTCAGTTCTTCTTGGATCGATCGGTAGAGCAACAGTGCATGCCGCGAGTGGTTGAAATGGCCCATTTCTGTTTCCAGCATATGAAAATCGGTGCTCTTGTTCTCTTGTGCGATGATCGCAAGGTTTTTGAAGGGAACGGTGCGGTCACCCTTGTCATGGATGGAAAAGAGCGGGCAGGTAATCCTATCCAGATTCCTTCTGACTTCTCTCATGGCAGATACCAGGCTCAGGCCAGGACGAACGAAGGTCCCTCCGTAGCCGTACCAATGTTCGCTGCCATCCTCCCCTTTGGGATCACCATTGACTACATGCGGCTTGATGGAGGCGGTGAAGAGTGCAAGCGTTCTGGCCAGGTACTGCTTGGGGTCGGTGAACACCCAGTCTTTGATGCTGTTGTAGACCACAGGAGCTGCAATGCTGGTCAGGCTATCGGGAGCCAACTCGGTTGGGCAGTAGGTCTCCCCCAACTTGAGGGTCATCATCCCGCCCATGCTGATGCCCAGCACATGGAGGGTGTCGTAGCTTGCTCTCAGGTTTTCGTAATAGGTGCAGAGATAGGAGAACCACTGGGTGAACGAAGTGTGGGAAAAGGCCTTCGGGTCGGTCCCGAAGCCCGGGAGCAGGGGAGCATACACATCCATGCCCTCGTTTGCAAAGCGCTTGGCACTGTAGTGATAAACAGAAGGAGTGGAAGGAAAGCCGTGGACCAAAAGGATCGCAGTCTTTGATCCCTGTTGGTAGATGATGCTTCTTGCCTCTTCGCAACATACCTTGGATTCATCAACCTCAAGGGGTTCAACATTTCTGTCCCTGTAGCCCATGAGGGAGGTATTCCATAGGATGAAGAGTATGAGTACTGCAAGGAGGATGATCCACATACTCCACACTATACCCTAGAGAAGGAGGCAAGAAAAGGCCAAATCTGAAGGGAAAGAAAAGGCTGCCCCTTGCGAGGCAGCCTGATAGGTCGCAGGACGAAATGCTAGGCCATCATGAACGGTACGACTGCCAGCAGGACACCTGCAGCAACCGCAGAACCGATGACACCGGCTACGTTCGGGCCCATGGCGTGCATGAGCAGGAAGTTCTGGGGATCGGACTCCTGGCCAACCTTGCTCGAAACACGGGCTGCCATGGGAACTGCAGAAACACCTGCACTTCCGATGAGCGGATTGACCGGGTGCTTCGGGTCAAGCTTGTTCATGAGCTTGGCGATCAGGACACCACCTGCGGTTCCGATGGAGAAGGCGATCATACCCAAGAGCAGGATGCCCAGGGTGTTGAGGTTCAGGAAGTGGGAAGCTTCCATCTTCGAACCGACAGCGAGGCCGAGGAAAATCGTAACGATGTTCATCAGGGCGTTCTGCATGGTGTCGGAGAGACGGTTGACCACACCACACTCCTTGGCCAGGTTGCCGAACATCAGGCTTCCGATGAGCGGGGTGGCGGAGGGGAGCAGGATGGCACAGGTCGTCAGAACCGTGATCGGGAAGAGGATCTTCTCGAGCTTGGAGACGGGCCTGAGCTGGTTCATCTTGATCATCCGCTCTTCCTTGGTGGTCAGGGCGCGCATGATCGGGGGCTGGATGATGGGAACCAGGGCCATGTAGCTGTAGGCAGCTACGGCAATGGGACCCAGCAGGTTCGGAGCCAGGCGGCTGGTCACGTAGATGGCCGTCGGTCCGTCAGCACCTCCGATGATACCGATGGAGGCTGCGGCAAAGAGGTCGAAGTTGATCCCGGGGATGAAACTCAGGGCCAGTGCACCAATCAAGGCAACAAAGATGCCCAACTGGGCTGCAGCACCAAGCAGCAGTGTCTTGGGGTTGGCGATGAGCGGACCGAAGTCGGTCATGGCACCAACACCCATGAAGATCAGGATCGGGAAGAGCCCGGTATCGATGCCTGTGTCGAACAACAGCTTGATGAAGCCTGCAGCGCCGGTACTGGGATCAATACTGGCGATGTAGCCCATCGGGATGTTCGAAAGGATGCAACCGAACCCGATCGGTACGAGCAAGAGGGGTTCGAAGCCCTTCTTGATGGCAAGATAGAGGAGGACGAAGCCGACGAGTATCATGACAAGATTGCCGATACCGAAGCCTTCCACCATCCCCATGAATCCGAACAGTCCTGTGGACTGCCAGAGTTGATTAAACGCAGAACCAATCATCTCAGAGTCTCCTTTAGGCGATTACGAGCAATTCGTCGTCGCTCTGCATCTGCTGGCCTTGGCTCACAGAAATCTTGGTCACAACGCCGTCACAGGGTGCGAAGATCTCGTTCTCCATCTTCATGGCTTCCATGATCAGGACCACCTGGTTCTTGGTGACCTTCTGTCCTTCCTTCACCTCGATGCGGAGGATCAGGCCGGGCATCGGAGCCTTGACCGAAACGGCATCGTGGGTGGGGGCAGCTGCAGCAGCAGGAGCATCGGAGGCCACAGCCTTGGTGGCTTCAATGGCCTTCTCGTCGATGCCGAAAGCAACGTTGAGCGGATAGCTGGAACCATTGACGGTTGCATTGTCCTTGCCGATTTTCACGCCATAAGCCTTGCCGTTGACGGTGACTGTGTACTCACCCTTCTTCTTGGCAGCTTCTTCTTCGCGGTTGATCTTGTACATGCCGTTCACCTGGGACTTACCGGTGAGGAAGAGGATACCCTTCTCCTTACAGGAAGCTGCGATGAAGATGTTCTCATCGGTGAGGGGCAGGCCTTCCTTCTCGAGCATGGCCTTGGCAGCCTTCACACCCTTCTTGGGATCGGCATCG
>JAAYQY010000363.1 GCA_012519125.1 Spirochaetales bacterium | reverse complement strand
GAGGCTGGTTCGAAGGTTATCGGGATGACCAGCGGCATCGACCACGGCCAGGCTCTGCGGCCTGCTGTGTTGGAGTACTTCACCGAGTATATGGTTGCCTTGGCAACAGAAGCCAAGAAAGTTGGCATCAACCTGGCGGTGGAACCGGTTGAGCGCGGCAGGTTCAAGAACCTTCTGCTGGGTCCTACCGAGGAGGTATGCTCCTTCGTGACCATGATGCACAGCCTGGGACATGCCAATGTGTCGGTGCTCTTCGATACGGCGCATATGCCCCTGATGCAGGAGGACCCCATCACCAGTGTGAGGCTTGCCCACCAGGCAGGCATCGGACACATCCACATCGGTAATGCCATCGTGGGCAATCCTGCCAACCCCCTCTACGGCCATACCCATGCCCCCATCGGCATCGCCGAGGGTGAGTATGACTACCTGGAGGTTTCGGCCTTCTTTGCAGAGTTGGTGAGGCTTGGGTATCTGGACATCAATCCGGTCGCTCAGCTTCAGCGCAAGTGCGTCTCCTTGGAGATGGCCCGCTACCCCGGCCTGAGTGCAACCCTCTCTGCACAGGTTGCCTATGAGAAAGTCCAGCATGCCTGGAACCGTGTGGTGGAGGGCTAGGATGAAGAGAATAGCCCTCATCCATACGGTAGGCAGTGTGTATGCCTCCTTCGAGACACAGCTTCGCTCTGTCTTGGGCGAGGAGGTGCTCATCCACAACATCCTTGATGACTTTCTGGCTACCAACCCGATTGAGGTAGGCAGCTTCACCAAAACCAATGTCGAGCGGCTTCGCTGCGATATCCAAAGCGCAGTCCTCACCGGCTGTGATGTGGTGGTGACCAGCTGTTCCACCCTCTCTCCTGCGGTGGAACGTCTCAAGGGCGAGTTCTCCACCCCCATCATCACCATCGACGATGCGATGGCGAACAAGGCGGTGGAAGCAGGATCTTCGCTTGTGGTGTTGGCAACCGCACACAGCACGGTGGAACCTACGCTCGAGAAACTGAGAAGAACTGCCAAAGAGCAAGGAAAAGCCATCAGTGTGGAAGCGTTTGTCTGCACTGAGGCCATTGCAGCACTCAGGAGAGGAGACAAGGAAGAGCACGACCTCCTGGTCTTGGAGTTGAGCCACAAGGCTGCTCATGCCGATGTCTGTGTGCTTGCCCAAGCTTCTATGGCACACATGGAAGAGCCAATTCATCAACTGCTGCATATTCCTGTGTTCTCCAGTCCCAGGCTGTGTATGGAGCAAGTTGCAGCGTTTCTGAAGCGCTTGGATTGAGATACTATTTCAGGAAATGACAGGTATCAGAGGAACACCTCCCGGCAACAGGAGGTGTTCTCTTTGCTCGTGCATTGCTTACTATTCCAGAGAAATCTGGATCTTCACCACAGGTCCTGAGGGAGATGCGGCAAACTCATAGGCTTCGATGGCTTGGTCAAAGGCAAAGGTGTGGGTGATCAGGGGTTTGACGTCAATGAGGCCTGCGGCAATGGAAGCGATGGCACGCTCGTACATGTTTGCATAGCGGAAGACCGTGTACATTGAGACTTCCT
>JAAYQY010000362.1 GCA_012519125.1 Spirochaetales bacterium | reverse complement strand
TTTTTCGCTGGAAACGCGAAGCAGGATCATGGCGAGCATCAAAGCAAAGGATACCAAGGCGGAAGTATTGGTCAGACGCCATCTTTTCCGCCACGGTTTCCGCTTTCGGGTCAACGATGAACGCCTGCCCGGCAAGCCTGATATCGTACTTCCCAAATACAAGACAGTCATTTTCCTTCATGGGTGTTTCTGGCATGCCCATCAAGGGTGTCCGCATTTTGTATTACCAAAGACTAACAGACCGTTCTGGGAACAAAAGCTCACTAGAAATCGGGAACGTGACCAAGAGGTTGCCGCACGCCTCTTGAGCTTGGGGTATCGTGTGCTGGTGGTATGGGAGTGCGAGCTCTCTCCCGCCAAGCGGCGGGAGGAGACACTGAACGGGTTGCTCAACGAGCTGTGGCAGCTTGGTGAGAGTTAGGCTTCGGCAGCAGATGCAAGCATCGAGCGATGCCAGTTGAGAAGATAGCGGTAGCGCTCTGGATCCTCGCCTTTTGCATCAACCACAACGCGGAAGACCGGTTCGGTCTTGCTGCCCCGCATCCACAGAAAATCGGTGACACTACCGTCCCTATCCTTGAATACCACCTTGTAGCCACCTGTGTAGGGCTCATGCCTATGCGCTTCCCCCATGCCCTCAAGGCTTTCCGTGCCTTCGGTCTGCAGTACCGCAAAGCTATGGATATCCATCTCAGCAAGTGCTTGCTTTCGTCTTTCCCACTCTGTTTGCAGGAGGACCTCGTAGCGGTTCTTCAGGATCTGATGGCTGATGGCAACCTGCATCTTCCCGTCATCCGAAAAAGCCCCGGTGGTCTGGAATGCAGGAAGACTTTCGATGACCTTCTCCAAGGTGATCGGATGGGGTACGTCCTTGCCATTGGCGCGGAACCAGAGTTTTGCAATATCTCGGTTGCGCAGCAGCTTGATCAGGCTGAGCAGGGTGTTCAAAGGATCGCGCACCTTGGCCGGATGGGTGATGTTCCCTCCGTTCGAACCCTCTCCCAAGATGGGGACCAGATATCCCTCATCCCGTTTCTTCTCAGCAAGCTCAACCACGTTGGCCTCTCCAACCTCACAGCGGAAGACCTCGGCATCGAAGGTCTGGGCGATTTTGTCGATACGCAGAGACGTCGGTCCGTTCACTACCGTAGCCAAGAGGGCCGACGGGTGTGCAAGACGGGTATGGGAGAGCTCAGCAAGGACCACAAGGGCGAAGACGCTCTGGGCGTCAAGGATCTTTGCCTTGCCACTCGGTGCATCGATGTACACCAGATTTCCCCGATCTCCGTCATTGTCCGGAACATACCCGATTCTGAACGAGGGGTCTTTTTCATAGAGTCTTTCGAGTGATTGCTGGCAAAGATTGAGGCTAGGTCCTTCAGGGACGATTGCATGGACAATTTGCCCAACCTTGTCGTTGAGCAGCACTACCTTGATTCCTAGCTTGGTGAGAAAGCGCTTGTCGATGCTCACCGAACGTGCACTCCCGTTCAACTCACCCAGGATGCCCAATGGGTTTTTCTGTCCTTCCTGGGCGAGACCATTCATAAACGCGGCATGATCGGATGATTGCTTGCTTTTTGTTGCCGTAAAGAGCGTGAAAGCCTCATACCGCTCCTCACTTTGCTCGCGTTGGCTCTTCACCGCTGAGAGCACCTCTTGGTACCATTGGGTGGGCATTGAGGCGCTGAGTCTTTGCAGGTAGGCCAAGGCTTGGTCCTCTTCCTGGACAATCGTGAGAAAGTGCTTTTTCAGCACTTCCGCTTCGGTTGCGGAAAATACACCACCCTTGCTTCCGAACTTGAAGCCATTGTGTCCTATTGGATTATGGCTAGCTGAGATGTAGAAGAAGGCTGCAGCCTCGTCAGGATGCAGGTTGCAGTCGGCCATGATCTGCGGGGCTGCAGTAATGAACAGGTAGCGTACCTTGCATCCCAGGCTGGTCAGGGCGCGGCAGACAATGTCTCCCAGAACCCTTCCGGTTGGTCTGGCATCGAGTCCTACCAGGATGGTGACATCGCTTTGCGCCGATACAGGCTTGCCTTCGAGCACTGCCTCCTTACCGGCAGCC
>JAAYQY010000361.1 GCA_012519125.1 Spirochaetales bacterium | reverse complement strand
GTGAGGGAGAAGGGCGTCGTCCTGTACGGGGTCATTCGCTTTCTGATGGGTGTTTCCGGTTTGCTGAAGAAAATCTTTAAAGTGAATGTCGGAAAGAAGATGTTCGGCTTCTTGCTCAAGAAATTGTCCTTGGACAAGAATCGCATCTGCATCAGTGGCGGAGGCCCGCTTCCCGCCTCAACCTTCCAGATGTTCAATGAGCTGGGCATAGACTTTGTGCAGGGTTATGGGCTCACCGAGACGAGCCCCATCACCCACCTCAACCCAACTGAGGCATACATCGAAACGTCGGTGGGTAAGAAGATTCCCCAAACAGAAGTCAAGATTGTCAGTCCCGACACCGAGGGCAACGGAATCATCTACATCAAGGGCCCCATGGTTATGCAGGGGTACTACAACAACCAAGAGGCAACCGATGAGGTGCTCAGTGATGGTTGGCTGAATACCGGAGATGTGGGTCATCAGGATGCACAGGGCTACCTCTATCTCACCGGTCGTGCAAAGAACATTATTGTCACCGATGGTGGCAAGAATGTCTTCCCCGAAGAGATTGAGGATCACTTCCAGCTCTACAGCGAGATCGACACCATCTGTGTTCTTGGATATCTGGTGGACAAGAAGACCAAGAGCGAGGGTATCCGGGCTTTGGTCTATCCTGCAGAAAAGTATCGTGATGAGATGACCAAGGAGCATGGGGACCAGGCAAAGCAGAAGATTGAGGAGAGGATTCAGCACATCATCAGTGAGGTGAACAAGGAGTTGCAATCCTACAAGAAGATCACCCGGGTAACTGTTGTTGATGAACCGCTTGAAATGACAAGTACGAAGAAAGTAAAGCGCTTCGTAGTTGCACAGAAATACAAGGACTGAGTATACTCAGCTCATGAATAGCAGTGTACGCAGTTTTCTGAAGGCGCAGGCTCATCCACTCAAGCCGATCGTAATGATCGGCAAGGGTGGGTTGGACCAGCGGGTGATAGCAGCCATGGATCAAGCCCTTACAAGCCATGAGCTGGTGAAAGTGAAGTTTCAAGCCTTCAAAGATGAGATGAGACCCCTTGCAGAGGATCTTGCACAAAAGACCGAAAGTAGTCTGGTCAGCATCATCGGGTTCATTGCAACGTTCTATCGGGAGAGTGAGGAGCATCTGATTCACATACCCAAGGACCTTGCAGCCAAAGGGGAATAAGAAGGCAAAGCATCAGGAACAGCTCTTGATGCTTTTTTTGGTTCTGCAAAAAGCAGGCCCGTCTTCCAACGGAAGCAGGGCCTGCACTAGAGAAAATCCACCAGAAGGTGTACTGCATTCATACCACGTCCGCGCCGTTGCATCAATATGCTAAGAGAGCGGACCTCGGTAACTCAGAACACCAAGGTTGTCGCACAACATTTGCAATACCTCGCGCTTGGCTAGATTTGTCTCTGTTTGTTGGGGATTCCACAGCTGCCCAGCCATGAACATGAGCCGGGGAAAAAGCAAATACTCCGCCTGTTTTGACGAGGTGACTTTCTCTGTCCAGAGGTTTGCCTGCCCTCCGAGGATATTCTGTCGCACCGAAGGGTCGAGAGAGGGGGGCGTGCACGCAAATGAGGCAACATCTCTGAGGGTGCTTACTCCAAGATTCCCCATCTCTTCCTCGCTGTCCAGATGCTTGTAGTCGAAATAACAGCCAGCTGTGTTGGGGCTCATAATCACCTGATGCCCTCGTTTGCTCGCTTCGATTCCCCCCCCCAAGCCTCGCCACGACATGACGATCAAATCTTTGGGAAGGCCAAGCAGCTCTGTCCCCTCCAGCACTTCGTCCCAACCGATGGGGCGTTTTCCCGCCTTCTCCACCAGCTTGCAAATGCGGCTGGTCATATAGGCTTGCAATTGGTGGGCATGCTGCAAGTCAAGTTCTTTCATCCTGTTTCTGCAAGCCGGGCAAGCCTCCCATGCCCTGTGGGGGCACTCATCCCCTCCGATGTGGATGTAAGGGTCGCTGAAAAGCTCGGATATTTGGGCGATTGCATCCTCAAGGAAGGTGAAGACCCCCTCATTGCCGGCACACAGGACTTCCTCGAAGATTCCCCAGCTGTCAGGGACCGTGTACGGACCCTTGGTACAGCCAAGCTCAGGGTAGGCCGCAAGGAGGGCAGAGACGTGGCCGGGAGTCTCAAGCTCGGGGATGATGAGCATATGATGTTCATGGGCATAGGCCTGGATTTCGAGAATCTCCTCCTTGGTATAGAGCCGGCCGTAGGTCCTGCCATCGGTATACTGGCTCTCTGTCCGTTTGCTTGCTGTCGTTTCGAGCTTCTCATAGCCTTCGAGGGGGATACGCCATCCCTGGTCATCGGTAAGATGCCAGTGAAAGCGGTTGAGGTGAAAGAGTGAGGCAATATCGATGAGTTTCTTGATGAAGGGGACACTGAACATGTGCCTGCTGCAGTCCAGCATGAATCCACGCCAGGAGTAGGAAGGCTCGTCCTCCACCAGACAGCAAGGCAGGATGTTGTCGGTGAGCAAGGCAAGGCGCCGAAGCGTAGAGAGAGCGCGAAACGAGCCGATGGGAGTGGAAGAGCGGATGACTATCTGGTTTTTGGTGATGGTCAGTCGGTAGGCTTCTTCGGCCATCTCTTTCTGGACCTTGAACAGGATGTCTTCTCCGCCTCGTTTGCACCCAAGCAGGACTGCACATTGGTCTCCGATGGCATTGAGCAAAGGTTCAGCAGCCACGCTGGTTGTTTCATGGAGGCGAAAGACGCCTTCCTTGTCCTCCAGGTGCCTGGGGTGGGGGAACAGAAGTGAACTTGCTTTCATTTGCTGGTGTGTACGCATGGACACTTGGTATCACCTTGGGCGTGCTGCGTCAAGTTCAAAGGGTGTACAAATGAAGTGGAAAGTTCTGCTTGACAGGTGCGTAGGGGGATGGTAGGCTTTGTTTGTACAGAGAGCGAACAAACTTGTATAGTGTTCTGCTTCTTCTTCACCTACGAGGGTATATCCCCAGGATAGAGAGGCCTATGAGAATCAACAACAACAATTTTCAGAAGAATGCAAACACCTCGTTGGTTGCACAACTTATCTGGAAAAGCCCTGGGATCAGCAGAGTCGACATTGCAAGAGAGTTGAACTTGTACCGTTCGACGGTCACCAACATCATCAGTGCCCTCATTGATGACGAAGTTGTCTATGAAGGGGAAGAGGGCAGTGGGATGAGCAGAGGTGGACGAAAGCCCATCATCCTCAGGCTCAATGACAAATTTGGGTGTGTGGTGGGATTTGATATCCAGCCTTCCCACTACCGGGCTGTGATCATGGATATCACCGGCTCCCTGCTTTTTCAGGATAAAGGCAAACTGCCTGAGGTTGACTTCGATGGAATACTCACCTTCTTGATGGACCTTGTGCTCAAGCAGGTCTACAAGTTGGGTCTTCCCCTGCTTGCCGTCGTTGCCGGTATTCCCGGCATTGTCGACACAGAGAGTGGGATCATCGTCTATGCCGAACCGTTCAACTTGCGCAACTACGACCTGCATGCATTCTTTGCGAAGCGTTATGATGTGCTTGTCTTCGTGGAAAATGATGCCAACTGTACTGCTTGGCTTGAGATGACCATCAATCGCAATGTCAATCTGGGCGATTTCATGTGTATGATTGCAGACTACCACGAGGGAAGCTACCAGTTTGGGGATCGTGCCGGCATTGGCGTGGGTATCGGGCTTTCCATCGGCGGAAAAGTATACCATGGTTCTCACCACAGCTCGGGGGAAATTTGCACTCTCAGCTGGAGAGGGCACAACATCGGGCAGACCGGCTTGGCTGAGGACCTTCTGATCAACAGTGTCAGCGATGAGCATGCATGGAAGGTATGGATGGTAGACCTTTTCAGCTCATTGGTTCCCGTGATTTCTGTTTTCGATCCCCGAGTGTTCTTCATCCACGGAAAGCCGTTCAGTGATGAGCAGAAGATCCGTACACTTCTCTCTGAAGAGTGCCCCCAGTTTCTGGATTTGCTGAAGAAGGTGGGATGCAAACTCATTTTCGATACGCAGGATGAGGCGGTG
>JAAYQY010000360.1 GCA_012519125.1 Spirochaetales bacterium | reverse complement strand
GTGCCAGGCTATGCATGATGGTATCATCGCTGCCCAGGCTGAGCTTCCCGGCCGCATCGAGTACAGCTACACCGAGAAGATGAAGCCCGTTGATGCTGGTTCTGCAGCTCGTCAGTATGTTGCCCAGGGGTATGACATCATCATCGCCCACGGTGCACAGTACAAGAACCTCATCCTCGAGATGGCTGAAGAGTATCCCGATGTATCATTCGCATTCGGCACCAGTGCTGAGATCGGACCTGCCAACGTCTTCACCTACATGCCCGAAAGTGAAGAGACCGGTTACCTCTCCGGCCTTATCGCCGGCCTGACCACCAAGAAGAACATCATCGGCCTGGTCGGTCCTGTTGACGCAGGCGACGCTGCCCGCTACAACCGCGGTTTCGTCCTTGGCGTACAGGCTGTGAATCCTGCTGCCAAGCTCATGGTCGCCCACAGCGGCTCCTTCAGTGACTTCGTAAAGGCTGGCGAGATTGCCCAGTCCCAGATCAGAAGCGGTGCAGATGTACTCACCGGTTCCAGCCAGCAGGCTCTTGGTGCACTGCGCGCAGTTGCTGACTACCGCGACCAGGACATCTGGTGGGTTGGTCAGGACATCGCCCAGATCCACATCACCGAAGGCTACAAGGTCATCGCAGCTTCCTCCTACAACTACGCTTCGGTCATCGTCGGCCTGGTTGAGAAGTTGGACAAGGGAGTCAAGGGTGGCGAAGTCATTCCTTTGAACTTCCACAATGGTGGATTCGTATTCGAGTTCAACACTGCCCTCAAGGACAAGTATACTGGCGCCATCGAGACCAAGGTCAACGAGGCCATTGCTTCCTTCAAGGCAAAGAGCGGAACCGTCGCCTACACTGCAGTCGACTACTCCAAGCTCTGACCACTGTTTGTCCGGTCATGCAGGATAGCCCTGCATGACTGGATTTTTTTTGATTTCGTACGGAGGATTCCCCCATGGAACCACAGAAGAAGATTACCAGTCTCAGGATGGAGCACATCACCAAGCGCTTTCCCGGAGTGCTTGCCAGTGATGACATCACCCTCTCGGTAGGAGAAGGAGAAGTCCTGGCCCTGGTAGGCGAGAATGGTGCTGGAAAGACAACCCTGATGAATATCCTGATGGGACTGTACCAGCCTGATGAAGGAAGAATCCTCATCAACGGGGAGGAAGTGCACTTCAAGTCCCCCAACGACGCCTTTGCCGCAGGACTGGGCATGGTCCACCAGCAGTACATGCTGGTTCCCAACATGACCGTGCTGGAAAACATTGCCCTCGGCTACAAGCAAGCTTGGTCACCGATCAAGCTGGACCTTACCATGGTCCGTGACCGCATCACCGAGATTTCGAAGAAATACGGGCTCTTTGTTGATCCCGATGCGTATATCTGGCAGCTCTCCGTCGGAGAGCAACAGCGGGTGGAGTTGGTGAAAACCCTCTGTCTGGGTGCACGATTCCTCATCCTTGACGAACCCACCAGCGCCCTCACTCCCCAGGAAACCGATGAGCTGATCGTACTGCTGAAGCGGATGAGCAGCGAGCTCTCCATCATCTTCATCAGCCACAAGCTGCAGGAGGTCAAGGACCTCTCCAGCAAGATCTCCATCCTCCGCCACGGTGCCATTGTCTTTGAGGGCAATACCGATGAGCACTCCCCTTCCGACATCGCAGCCCTGATGACCGGACACGAAGTGGATCTCCCCCAAAATGATGCAGAGGCCTGCAACGGGACACCCGTTCTGGATATCAGAAGCCTCAACGTCAAGAGCGACCGGGGATTCCTGGCGCTCAAGGACCTGAACCTCACCATCCGTGGTGGTGAGATCGTCGGTCTTGCCGGTGTATCGGGCAACGGACAGCGCGAGCTTGCCGAGGCCATCAACGGCCTGAGAAAGGTCGAGAACGGTGAGATCCTGTTCTTTGGCGAGAACATTGCAAACAAATCCCCCTACCATATCATTGAGGC
>JAAYQY010000359.1 GCA_012519125.1 Spirochaetales bacterium | reverse complement strand
CGTGGGACCTTCTTCTTCATCTTCTTCTCTATCACCTTGAAATGAGCTTCTTCGGAAGGACTGACAAGCGTAATGGCTTCACCAAACCTTCCAGCACGGCCCGTTCTTCCAATCCTGTGGATGAAATTGATGGGAGAACGAGGCAACTCATAGTTTATGACAAAGGGAAGGAACTCAATATCAATTCCACGGGAGAGCAGATCGGTCGTAACCAACACCCTCAGGTAGCCCTGCTTGAAGTCCCTAAGCAGTTCTGTCCTTGCTCCCTGGGTCTTCCTGCTATGGATTGATCGGGCCTCAATGCCATGTTTCAGCAACTTATCCACTACCCTATCAGCCCTTGCCGTCGAAGAAGTGAAGACCAAAACCTGTTGCATATCCTTGCTCTTGATAAGGTACCGCAGCAGCGGACCTTTCTCTTCCTCAGAAACAGAATAGGCACTCTGATGAATCAAATCCAAAGTATCTGATTCCTCTTCAATCTTTATCACCAAAGGATCATGCAAGAGCACTTTTTCCAATGCTTGGATCTGATCATTCAAGGTTGCCGAAAACAACAGATTCTGACGGTGCTTGGGAAGCAACGCAAAAATCTGATCCATCTCCTTCTCGAAACCGGCAGTCAACATCTTGTCCGCCTCATCAAGCACCATCATCTCCAAGGATGACAAATGAACAGCATGCAAAGAGACCAGCTCAAGTAACCTTCCCGGAGTAGCAACCAGGATCCGCACATTATGCATAGCCATCATCTGGGGATTGATTGACGCACCACCAAACACAGCAAGCGTCTTTATCGGCAATCCTGCTTCATGAACATACGTGTAAAACACCGAATGCACTTGCGCTGCAAGCTCTCTGGTGGGGACCATTACCAGCACCTGGATGTGCCTGTTTTCCATGCTCTTTTTCTTCTGCAGTTGCATGAGAATAGGCAACACATAGCTGAGCGTCTTGCCTGATCCTGTTTGGGCAATGCCAAGCACATCCCTCTTGCCCAGGACTGCAGGAATCACTTCCTCCTGAACGGGATACGGGGTAGTGATCTGTTCTCGTTTCAAGACAGCACAAAGAGATTCTGAAATTCCCAAAGACGCAAATGGCATATGAGCTTGATCCTTCTGAACTACTTGTCCAGCTTATTGTTATTGAGGGACGATCCATCCGCTGTGCATCATAGGCTATTGCCTCTTGAGAGTATAGGGGTGCTTACCTATCGAGGAACTTTCCTGCTTGGTGATAGCGTTCATACATTCGTCTGCATCCCCCTCGAGGGACTATGTCCTTGCTATGTGTTTGATGTGACACCCAGATGGCATTCACCCAAAAGTCATTGATACATCCAGAAACCGTCATCTGGTATTCTGCTCTGATGATTCTCTCCCACACTACACAGTCAAAAGCTCATAGGCAGCATACTCATGATCGAAGTGATATCCCAGTCTCAGGGCAAGCTGCAATGACTCTTTGCTATGGGCATCCCAAGAAGGAAAGAGACCCTTCTGTAGACAGGTGAGAATAAGCTTGGCAGAACATGCTGCAGCCAACCCCTGTCTTCTTTGCTCTGGATGGGTATCGACCTCGATCTCGATTCCCCCTGGATAGAAGTAATAGGAAGAAGCTCCACTTACCACCGATCCATCCTTGAGAGCGCAGAAACCCAAACCGTGTTCGGCGTACAGCT
>JAAYQY010000358.1 GCA_012519125.1 Spirochaetales bacterium | reverse complement strand
ACTCGACTGATTGCATCTCCTGCTGCTTTTGCAAGAAGAATTGGGGATAGAGTTGTCCCCACTCTCCTGCATAGAGCGCAAGTCGTGTAATGCGAATCCGGCTGGCAAGGGCGAACTTGTCCGTCTCTGGCCCAAAGACCAGCTTCACCAGATTCTTTTCCCCCTCAATCCCCACTTCGAAGACAGTCTCGCTTGAGCGTTTCACGAAAAAGCCTTTCTGCATCTCATCAAGCAAGGAGATGAGTTTCTCCTTGCTCTCCATATCCTCACGTACATCGATTGCATACAGGCTGCCTTTCAGATACTTTGCCAAGGTTTCCTTTTTGCCTGGTTCAAGAAACAACACTTCCTTGATCTCATATCCATCGTTGAGTGCTTCCTGCAATCTGGAGCGTACCAATGAAGCATCAAGTGCATCGGTCGCCATCAGCTCGGCCAGCATCACTTCGTTCTCTCCTGCTACCCCTACAGAAAGCGGGTTCACAAACTCAAGCTTCGGCTTGGGGTTGTAGCCCTGGGTGAACTGAAGCTTCAGCTTGGAGCGTTGGAAGGCCATCTCAAAGTTTCGCATCGCATTGATGTGGCTCACATAGAGCGATGAGCCGAACCTGCGGTAGGTTATCACAACCTGAACCGTATTCTGGTCCACCAGAGGTTCCGATGCGAAACTGAGTGTCTTGTTGCGAACCTGCTCCAACAGAGGATCCTTGAATGAGGTGTCGACCACTTGCGTAGCCTTGGAACAGACACCACACAGATGATCACAATGTTCGAAACAGCGCTCAGTGAGCAGGAGGCCCTTGGCCATCTCATACTCATCCTTGAGGAATTTCTTGCTCACCCGCATGCTCACCGAATCCCAAGGAAGCGCTTCATCAAGATCGTACGCTTCGAAAATGGATGTGTTTGGGTCATAGGAAGCTTCCTTGATGGCCTCAAGCCACAAGTCTGCCTTCATATGCTCATCCCAGGCATCAAGACGGCAACCCTTGCGGAAAGCAGCCTCGATGACATCAGCATAACGCTCATCTCCCCTGCTGATGAGACCTTCCAGATAACTGATGTTCGGTTCATGATAGCTGACCTTGCATCCTCGGATCCGTTCATTGATCATTCTCTTGAGCGTAGAGAGCTGGGTGTAGGATTGCTCCGGGGTAAGCTGTGAGCACCACTGGAACGGAGTATGGACCTTGGGAATGAAGGTGCCGATATTGATATTCATGTTCAGCCTGGTTGCATCGTAGATTGCACCGAGATAGTCGACTATCGCCTGGTTTTCCTCCTCGCGGTCAACAAAAGGCAAACCAACCATGAAATAGAATTTTGCAAGCTTCCACCCACGCGCTTTGGCTTCACGTGCAATATCGATGACTTGGCCTACGGGAACAGTCTTGTTCATCGCCTGCTGCCAAGCCTCCTTGGGAGTTTCGATGGCGAAGGTAAGCCCGCTCTTGCGGACTTCACTGAGCTGTTCCAAAATACCCAAGGAAAAAGAGTTTACCTTCAGACTGGGCAGACTGAAGGAGACATGACGGGGCGAGAATTCGGCATTCAACGCCTCGATCAACTCCTTGATGTAGGGATGATCCCCACTGGAGAGGGATGAGAGGGTTACCTCACGATACCCAAAGTCACTGACATGCTGCTCAACTTGAGCTCTCATCGTCTCATAGAGTTTTTGGCGATAGGGTTTGTAATATTGTCCTGCATGGCAGAAACGGCAGCTGTTCGGACAACCGCGCATGATCTCCACCACCCCATTATCCTGTGCCACCTTGAAGTTGGGCACTACGTAGTAGGCATATTCGTGGCTGACCGAAGGGTCGGCAAATTGGGTGTCCACAAATCGGACAGCCTTCTCTTTGCCAGGATACCAAAGGAAGGGGAGCTGTTTGAGCTGTTCAAGTTTTGCAGAACGGGAAAGCCCTTCTTCCTTTGCCTTCTTCAGGATATCCACCACCATCTGCAGCGAACCTTCCGCTTCTCCGATGAACACGAAGTCCATGAACGGAGCGAATGGAAGAGGATTGGTGGCAGCGGGACCACCACAGATGACAATTGGGTGCTCATCAGTCCGATCCTTTGTGCGCAAGGGAATTCTCCCTAGCTCCAGGACCTGCAAAATGTTGGTGGCACACAGTTCGTAGCCAATGGATATGCCCAGAAAATCAAGCGAAGAGAGGGGCATCTGCAAATCCAGTGTATAAAGCGGGAAATCTCGTTTTCTCAACAAAGCCTCAAAATCGTGAGCAACCGAGAAGACCCTGTCACAGTGAACCCCTTCCATCCGATTCAACAGATCATAGAGAATTCTCATGGCATTGTTGCTCATCCCGATCTCATAGAGGTCAGGAAAACACATTGCTGCATAAAACTGTACGGTCTTTAGGTCTTTTTTCCCATAGTGGTACTCACCACCGGTATAACGGGTGGGATTCTCTATCAACAAAAGATCATCTGCAAGTGCATCCAAAATCTGCATGGCGTTCCTTCTTAATTACTTTGTGCCAAGGAGGTATATTTGTTTGCCAATACGCGCTGGTCAGCCTTGGCACTCAACTGTGCAAGAAGGGTATACAAACCCTTGCGTTGGCTCTGTGTCATCTCATTGTGCTCATACTCCATGGCAAGTGCAAGCACATCCAGATTCCAGTCTGCATCCCCGTTTTGCAAAGAAGCAAGACGCAAAAGTTCAAGAACCTGTTCCAGCGAAAGAGTTGAGAAGGCTTGCTTCAAGTGTGTTAAGCCTGCCTTGCTCTCTACCAACAGTTGGGCGTACTGCTTTTCATCCAAGGTAGACCTCAGATAGGTGAGAAATACGCGGTTTGCCTCATCAGTCTGCCCCGTTTCAACCAAAGCGCGATACCACGCTTGTGCTGAGAACTCTCCCAAGGCCTCTTGCTTGGCCAATGCCTGGGCATGCTCTATCACCAATGCTGGCCTTCCGACACCCGAAGCGGTAGCAATGATGAGCTTTCTTGCTCCTTCAGAAGGTTCTTCTCCCTTGCTCAGGGCAAGGTAGAGTTCAAGGCTTGCCAATGCCTGAGCGCTCTCCCCTTTCATCTGCTGGGCCAATGCCTGGTAGTAGAGAGCACTTCGACGATAGGTCTGTGAAAAATCTTGCTGCGATGCTTGCAACAATGCGTCCCACTCCCCGCTCATGGCAATCTCTTCCAAGCTTACCGAAGTTCTGGAGCAACCAAACAAGAACAAACAAAAAGAGAACAGAAGAAGGGCGCACCTGCGTGTTCTCATCATCCTCTGCTCTCCTCTCTCAAACAAAAAAACAAGGTAGGCAATAAGCCGGGTTCTGTATATGATGATCATCTATCCACGCCCCTTGTTGCCAAAAGGCTGTAGCAACCGACCCGCAGGCTTTGGACGGACTACCCTACCTGCTGCTTGGTTTTGCTCCTGACGAGGCTTACCCTGCCACCCCTGTT
>JAAYQY010000357.1 GCA_012519125.1 Spirochaetales bacterium | reverse complement strand
GACTTTTCCCATACAACGCTGCTCAACACCTTTTTTGATTTCTGCCTTTTTGAGAACTGCAAGTTCAACAACATTCTCTGCCGCTACAGTGTTTTCTCAGGAAGCAAGATGATTGATTGCGATTTTTCCGGATCGGTCATCATCCACACCAATTTTTGCGGCATTGATACGTTCCGTTGCAATTTCAGTGATTGCGACCTCTATTTCTCCACCTTCAATTCCAGCTTCCTCAGGGACACTGACTTTGAGGATTGCAACCTGAAAAAAGCTGATTTCGTCTATACCGACCAACGCAGGGTCTCTTTCCGCTACTCAAATTATGAGGAGGCTCGCCATTGAACATCTACCAGCACTTCAGTGTGGTCGGGTTTTGCAATACCTATCTGGTGGCGCCCAAACACGGCTCTGAGGCTTTGCTCATTGACCCTGGCCATGTGGATCTTGAGCTTATCCACCTCATTGAATCCAATCACTACAAGCTCAAGCATGTCCTGCTGACCCACCGACATACCGCTCATATTGAAGGGTTGGGTACCTTGCGCAAAATCTATGATGTGACAGTGCATGCCTCGTCCTTCAGTGCCTATGAGTTCGCTTATGAGAGTCTGGAAGATAGGGATGTGCTGAACATTTGCAACCTTTCGGTGGAAGTGATACATGTTCCAGGCCATAGTCTGGATAGTATGGTTTTCAAGATTGACCATGCCTTGTTTACTGGTGATACCTTGCTGTGCGGAAGAATAGGCTCTACGCCCGGATACCGCGAACAAGCCCTCCTGATAAACTCAATCAGCCAGCGCTTGATGAATCTTGATGAGAACATCCTGCTCTTCCCGGGGCACGGGACAGCGAGCAAATTGCGCATTGAGCGTATGTTCAACCATGACCTTTTGCAGCTTGGAACTATCGAAACCGAGCGCGAACACTGGAGAGATGAGGAGTAGTGGCCAAGTAGGCAGAAAATCGCTTGGGAAGCGGAGCTGTACAGCGGATCCTCTTGCCTGTAGAGGGGCTTTCCACCTCAAGCTGAAGCGCGTGCAGCATCAGTGTCTGCCCATCCTCACGTCCATAGATTGGATCACCTAACAACGGGTGTCCGATCGATTTCATATGGACCCGTATCTGATGGGTACGCCCGGTATGCAAGGTGATTCTGAGCAAGGCACAGGTTTTGTATTGTCGCAGAACCTGGTACTCCGTCTTTGCTCTCCTTCCTTCTGCACTGCTGCAGGTGGTGAATCGTTTGCGATCGGAGCTGTCCCGCTTCAGATTTGCCTCGATCATCCCGCCTTGTGCAGCGAACTGACCTTTTGCCAGAGCAATATAAATCTTTTTGGTGGTACGTTCCTTGAATTGTTCACTGAGATGTCGGTGTGCCACACGGCTGCGGGCAATAACCAACACCCCGCTGGTATCCTTATCCAGACGGTGTACGATACCTGGACGAACACCCTCTCCCTCGCTTTCTGCCTCTTCCTCATCTTCCCCGGCACTGAGTTCATCGGCAAAGTGCTCCCCATAGCGATACAAGAGTGCATTCACCACCGTCCCTTCACTATTGCCAGCCCCTGGATGCACGACCATGCCCTGCTCCTTGTTGATGACCAGCATATCAGCATCTTCGTACAATACATCCAAATCAATCTTTTGTGGTTTCAACCCATCAAAAAATGTTTCTGCATAGGTTACCTGGATTCGGTCGCCATCCCCTACCTGTTTGCTCTTCTTGACAAGCTTGCCATTCAGATGGAGTACGGTCTTCTCATCGCTGAGGGTGGAACGGGAAATTTCGGTGACAGCTTGGCCTACGTATGCATCCAACCGTCGCTTCTCTCCGCCCAAGCCTGTTACGACCAGTTCGATGCGCCCTTCCTTGACACCCATCAGGAACCCCCGACTTCACCGATGATGAAGTCAGCTACGCTGATCCCAAGCGAAAGACTTGCTGCAATGGAGGCTTGGACAAGCAAATCGGAGAGAGGATCATTCTGAGAAGGAAGAAGATTGCTGGAGACGGCAAGACGGTAGAGCAAAGCCGAGACGGGCAACGTAATTACCAACGAACCGAAGAAGAGAGTCTCTGCACGTCTGAGCTTATAGGTCCAAAGCGGAAACTCATCCTGTTCATACGGCGTATAGGATGGCAAAGGATCACCGATGAGAGGCAAAGGCAAGAGGATGCAGAGGATGAGCAAGAGTGCAAACACTTTCCTCATACGTACTCCCTTGCACCGAAGAGCGCTGAGCCGATCCTGATGCGAGTCGATCCTTCTTCAATAGCCCACCCATAGTCTTGGCTCATACCCATGCTCAGGGTGGAGAAATCAAGATGGGGGAAACGCAGACGTGCCATCTGTGCTGTTTTACACAGCAGGGCAAAAGCATTTCTTGTCTCTTTCTCCCCAGCTCCCAAGGGCCCGATGGTCATCAGCCCTTTGACCGTGAGATGGCGGAAGGAGGAAATCTGTTCAAGTGCTGAAAACAACTCATCAGGAGTCTCAAATCCGCTTTTTGCACTATCGTTTACTGCAGTCTTATATTCCAGCAGAATCGGCAGCGGCTTAACAAGCAGGCTCTCAAGTTTCTGGGCAAGCTTCAAAGAATCGACACTGTCGATGGCATCAAAGAGGGACACCGCTTTCTTCGCTTTGTTCGATTGCAGATGGCCTATCAGATGCAGGTCCATGCCCCTAGGTCGATCGACGGGAAATTTCTGCTCTGCTTCCTGTACCCTATTCTCCCCAAACATCATTTGACCACACGCAAAGAGCGAGGAGATTGATGCATAAGGATGGGTCTTGCTCACCGCCATCAGCTCAATTTCATCTGGACTTCTTCCAGCTTTCCTCGCCGAAGAGGAAATGGAATCGAGGATGTTCTGCCACCGGCTCTGCACATCATGCATGATCGTTTCTCCTTGAACCCGACTTACCACTCTTTCTACGGATTTGCAGTCGCTGTTCCTTCCTGTGTACTCTACCCTCCCTCGCACTCTTCTTCAACACCTCGAAGAGCAGGCGTTTCTCTTCATTGGCACTGGTGATGGAGGGAAATGCATCGAGGATGCGTTGGCTGGCCCTTTCCAGGCGCTGTTTGAGCAGCTCACGCTCACCATCAAGCCTTTCTTTCAGATTCTCAAGATTCTTTGTCGGCTTGAGCTTGGAGACAAGATCGATGCGTTCCTCGATCTCTCTGACCTTGAGCCTGAAGTCAAAAAGTTGTTTCTGGAAAGCAGCCATTCTGAAGACGGAACTGGTCGTGTCTATGCTGATGATCAGAAGAACCATATGCGCACTGATTGAGAGCGTTGACGCACTGAGTTTGGAAAGAAGCTGCACAAGAAAGGGATGTATCACATAGATGAGGCTGAGACTGAGCAAGCCGAACAGCGCGGCATTGAGCGCGCACACCCTGCCGTGGATATTCAGCGGATAGGTCGAATAGTCCCAGAGTTTTGCATGGAAAAGCACCTCAAGCAGATAGCTGGTCAGATATTCAAGAGCACTCGTTCCCAGCACAGAGAGAACAAACAGGAGAAGAAGATGGTCAGAGAAGCGAGAAAAGAAGAGCAAAATCAGCACTGCCCCAAACCCGTAGATGGGCAGATAGGGGCCATGAAGAAACCCCATGTTGACAAGCCGTTTCTCCAAACGTGAGCAGTATGCCACTTCTATGAGGTAACCGAGCAGCGAGTAGCAGAAGAAGTAGAGGATGAGCAAGTCCAATTCCATGGCTAGAGACTCCCTGAATCAACTATACGCATCAGATGTACTGGTGGCAATGCAGAAACAGCGTACCCGAAGGTACGCTGTATGACCGGAGAGGGATTTGAACCCCCGACCAGTTGCGTGTAAGGCAACCGCTCTCCCGCTGAGCTATCCGGCCGACAATGGTGAACGTATCATAAAGCGAAATATGATGTCAACCACGCTCCAGCAAAGTCTGGAATGTTTGCACATCAACTGCTTTGCTGTAGAGATACCCCTGCAGGTGATTGCACCCAAGCTCTACAAGGAACTTCTCCTGCTCTTCACCCTCTATCCCCTCTGCGATGACTTTCAGTTGCATGCTTTTCCCCAGCTGGACCAGTGTTGCAAGAATCTGGCGTGAACGTTCATTCTCTGAGAACGTTCTGACAAAAGAGCGATCAATCTTCAGAATATCCAAGGGAAGATGGTAGAGCATGTGCAGTGACGAATAGCCGGTTCCAAAGTCATCCATCAGGATGGTGAATTTTGCCTCCTGCAAGGCTCCGACCACCTTGCACATCTGCAACGGATTGTCGATGTATGCTGACTCAGTAACCTCAAGCTGAATCAACGTGTGGGAGAGCTCGTATGCATCCACGATGGTGATGATGCGTTCAACGATGTCCCTGCTGCTCAAGTCTATCCGGGAGAGGTTGAGAGAGATGGGTATCGGCATTTTCCCCTGCTTCAGCAAGGCTGCCTGGTATTTGCAGATCTGTTCCAAAAGATGAAGGTCCAAAGTGGTGATGAATCCATAGCGCTCAAAGACCGGGATGAACTGGATGGGTTCGATGATGCCTCGTGTCGGGTGAATCCAGCGAACCAAGGCTTCCGCACTGACAATCTTCTTCGCAGGAAGATGCAGGATTGGTTGCAGATAGAAGTGAAACTGGTTTGTCTTGAGAGCCTGATGCATCTCGTTGAGCACTTCCTGTTCGTTGAACGTATCTGAGCGGAAAGAGGGATGATAGAAGGCATAGCTTTGATGGTAGGTGTTCCTGCTCTCTTTGGCCGCGGCGTGCGCGCGGTCGAGCAGTTGGCTCACTTCCATCAAATGGTCTTCAATCTCATAAATTCCAAAAACCACCGTGAGGGTATAGCCGATGATGGAACTGAGTTGCTTGGTATCGATCACCTTGCTCAGCGTCGATACATCGCAGAATCGCTTGGGAAGACAGGCTGCAAAGTGGTCCGCTTCAAGATGTGCGTACAGACCATGCTTGTGCATGAAGGTGCGGAGATCTTTGGCGATCCACTGCAAAACCTGGTTGCCCGTCTCAAAACCCAAAAGTTCATTGAGCACTGCAAATCGTTCCACATTCCAGAACACCATGACAAAACGCTCGTCTGGATGAGCATCGAGCAGCCGGCGAGTCTCCTCATAAAAACGCTGGCGGGTGTAGAGGCCGGTGAGCAGGTTGTGGTTGAGGGCAAAGCTGAGTTGATCGAACGTCCGTTTCATCTCCTGTTGGCTTGCCATCTCTTCTGTTACATCCTCAAACAACAGGCTGAACGGTTCTCCCCTTCCTGCAATGCCTACTTGGCGGAATGTAATGTCACACCACAAGATGCTCCCCTTCTCGGTAAGCAGTCGCAGCCTAAACGGCTTGTGTTCTCCTCCCAGGCTTTGTCTCTCAATTTCCCGTATCAGAAGCACCCTATCCTCAGGATGGAAAATTTCCATCGCATTGGCATCAAGCAAGGAGGTAAGGCTTGTTCGCTCATACCCAAGCATCCTTGCCAAGGTTGCATTCACATAGTGAACCGAAAGCGATTCTGCATTTTTCTTGCAGACTGCTATCCCTTGCAGCCCTTCCTCCACGAGATTCTGCATGCGACGATTGATGGCTACCAGATCTCGTTCCCGACTGGTATCCTGCAAGGTAAGGGTCACCAGCTGATCATTGCTGTATCGCGGGCCAAGGTGGGAGCTGACGTGAAGATATTTGCCATTTTTAGTTTCTATCGTAAACGCAGCACTTCGTTCCGTATTTTGCTGCAACATGGACATTCGCTTCAAAAAAAGAGTTCTCTCTTCGGTTTTCAGCCATGCAAGCGCATCATCCTGCAATAGTTGCTGATCAAGTGCCAGCAAAGCGTGAGCCATTCTGTTGGAAAAGAGGTAATGAAGCTCGCTTCCAAATGAGAGAACGAGCAAGGCCACTGACATCTCAAAGAGAATAGGTGGCATGAGGCTCGTATGTTCCTCAAAACCATAGGCTGCAAACTTGGTCAACTGACCTCCTAGGCGTGTGATGCCACCATTGGCGTCACCGACCACATTACAAGTCAACAGATGATATTCATACACTGAATCACCAGTTTTGAGCCTGATCATTGTCGGGGTATTGCTTGCTGTTTGCACATGCTCTTTGAGATAGGAACTCATTGGCAGAATATCAGAAGGATGGATGACAGCCTGGTTGTTTGGATTGTGGAGGAAGGCAGGGATGCTCACATGCTGAGGCCTCTGATGCTGAATGCGCAGGAACGTCAAAAGATCGGAGGTAACATCGTAGTCCCAACTCTCCCCACCGAAGTGCAGATTGGCAAGATAGGAAGCGAGTGCAGAGAAGACAACCTTCTGTTCTTCTTTGGTATGCATGGCAATGGTCTTGGCTTGTTGTACTTGGTCCACAAGCACGGTGATTTTTGCCAAGCGGTCATTGAAATCCACCAATGTCTCCTTGCAGAGGATGGAATTTCCTTGGTCGTCATGCATCACCCAATGCAGGAAGGTATTGTAAGAGAGCTCGTTGAGCTTGCAGAACGTACAGGGAGTCTCCCTTTTGTACAGTACCTCATAGCAACGCTTTCCCTGATACGAGGTATCTGAAGAGAACCTCTCTCTGGCCTGCTTATTGAGGAAAAGCAACTCATAGGTCTTGCTGTCGCACAAGTATATGGAATCGGGAAGGTTGTCCAGTATCCAGGCGTGATTGGTCAACGCCAAGGGTTTTCCCCTATCCATCGATTGATCATAGCGTGTGCATTGATTTCTTCCTTTCTCCTTTGAGCGATACAGCGAAAGGTCTGAACAGCGATAGAGATTCTGGAAAGTCTTCCCGTCGGTAGGGAAAAAACTCAAGCCTATGGAACAGGTACACGCGATGTTTGCCTTTTTGTTCTTTTCAACATGGCGACAGAAAGCATTTCCCATCTCTTCGTATGGGTCTTGGGTCGTGCAGCGGGGAAGAAAGACAACAAACTCATCACCCCCTAGGCGACCGATGACAGACTCCTTGGGAAAGAACGTCTGCATAAGCGTGGAAAAGTGCTTGATGATCTGATCGCCCAACTCATGCCCATAGGTATCGTTGATCTGCTTGAACAGATCGATGTCGATGAGAAAGAAAGCCCCACCCTTATCATGCTCTTCGGTGAGATGTTGGGTTATCAGCTCCTCAAGGGAGAGACGGTTGAAGAGTTGGCTCAAGGGATCCCGTTGGGCTCGCTTGAGTAGTTCCAACTCTGATTCCTTCTGCTCATGGATATCCTGGATGGCAATATAGGCGATGCTGGTTCCCCCAAAGGAGGAGATGCTCAGTGAGAACCGAACAAAGCGATATCCTTTATCAAGATGTGATGGGTGCTGCATCCTTGCTTCTATGGTCAGTTCCTTCTTTCCCGATTGCACCAGATCTTTCAATCGCTGAGCAGTGTTGATTGAAGCGAAGCGCTCCCTACTCTCAGCATGCAACGAGTGAAAAAGTACCTTCTCATACACATCATAGAAGTTGCCGCTGGGCCCCAACATCGACCTGACTCGTTCATTGGCAAGAACCGGATGTCCATTTTCCACCTGAAAGGCTGCAAAGAACGAGCGATGCTTGCCGAGCATCTGCAGTCTTGTCTCAATCTCATCATGCACATCAGAAAAGATTCCCAAAGCAACATCCGTACCCTTGATGAAAGAATAACTGGCACGCACCCAGCGGTAACTCTGATCGGCAGACTTTACCAAGAATATCGAATCTGCCTCCGCTTCTTGTCGCAGCATCTTGAAATCTTGCTTGACTGTTTCAACATACGAAGGATGTATGATTCCACGATCTTTGAGAAGTTTGAGTGGATCCTCTCCATGTAAGGGCGGATTGCCTGCAAGAATGGTACGGGAGAGTGTAGTGACGGTGTTGTGCTTGCTGTGATACTCCCACATTTCAAGCGTCGAGTGGGAGAAGGCAAACTGCAGTCTTGCATTCTGTTGCTCAAGCAGGAGGCTGCTCTGCCTGGCTTCTGTGGTATCGCTGGCAACCAGATAGTAGACTGGAAACTGTCCATGGAAACGGGCAAACTTTCCGAGAATCCTGATCCAATGCTCTTCACTGCTTTTAATGCGAAATTCCAAATCAAGCTCACGAAGGTTTTTTCGCAGTCTTACAAAAGTCGACCGAACACGCTTAGCATCCTGGGGATGCACACTGTCAAGGAGGTTCAGCTCGGAATAGTTGTGGTACTCTTTGCTGGTGTAGAGCAAAAGCTTTGCCAGCCCACGGCTCAAATACGTAGCCCTGATGCTGTCACCCAGCTCATAGACCCCTACACCACCCGGCAGATTGTTGATAGAAAGCAAGGCCCCTTGTTCAGGAGCCTTTCTGACCTCTTCTTCCATACCTTGTACACCTCAGTACCAATAATTATAAAAATTATACCACACCAGATGTACTAAGTGCGTACAAAGTATCACTTTTTCGGAAGATCGTTGGAGTCTTTCAACACTACGTCATGGGCTCCACCCTCAATGATGGAGGTGGAGGAAACCAGAGTAAGTTTTGCCTTCGCTTGAAGTTCAGCTATGGTGAGAGCACCACAGTTGCACATGGTTGACTTTACTTTGCTCAAACTCAACTGCACATTGTCTTTCAAAGAACCTGCGTAAGGAACATAGGAGTCGACACCTTCAACAAAACTCAGCTTTCCATCCCCTCCCAGATCATAGCGTTGCCAGTTGCGGGCTCGAGCTGAGCCTTCGCCCCAGTACTCTTTCATATAGGAACCCTTCACATTCACTTTCTCAGTGGGACTCTCATCGAAGCGGGCAAAATATCTTCCCAGCATGAGAAAATCTGCACCCATCGCAAGAGCCAGGGTCATATGATAGTCGAGGACGATGCCACCGTCAGAGCAGATGGGGATATAGGTCCCCGTTCTTTCAAAATATTCATCCCGCGCTTTTGCAACCTCAATGAGGGCAGTAGCCTGTCCACGCCCGATGCCTTTTGTTTCCCGGGTAATGCAGATCGAACCGCCACCAATGCCCACTTTCACGAAGTCTGCACCGCATTCTGCCAAGAAGAGAAAGCCTTCCCTATCCACAATGTTGCCGGCTCCCACCTTCACCGAATCGCCGTAGTGTTTGCGAATCCACAACAGCGTCTGGCGCTGCCACTCGGAAAATCCTTCCGATGAGTCGATGCACAGCACGTCTGCCCCGCTCTTCACCAGTGCAGGGACCCTGGTCTGATAATCGCGGGTGTTGATGCCCGCTCCAACCAGATACCGCTTTTGCAGATCAAGCAGTTCATCGGGGTTCTCCTTATGGCTCTCATAGTCCTTTCTGAAGACAAAGGCTTTCAGATGATTCTGCTCATCAACCACAGGCAAGCTATTCAGCTTATGTTCCCAGATGATGTCGTTGGCCTCTGAGAGGGACACCCCCTCCCGAGCATAGATCAGGTGATCGAAGCCGGTCATGAATGAGGAAATGGGAGTCTCCTCACTCATGCGGCTTGGTCTCCAATCCCTTGAAGACACCACCCCCAGCAGTGTTCCATTTGCAGTGCCATCATCGGTTACGGCAATTGTTGAGTGACCTTTGCGTTGTTTCAGCTCGATGAGATCCTTGAGTGTCTGATCCGGCCGCAGATTGGAGTCGGAGGGGACAAACCCTGCCTTGAAAGACTTGACCTTGCTTACCATGGCGCATTGGTCTTCCACGGACTGTGAGCTGAAGATGAAACTGAGGCCTCCCTGTCGTGCAAGGGCCTTTGCCATAGCCTCACCGCTCACCGACTGCATGATTGCGCTGACCAAGGGGATGTTCAGCGTAAGTGGGGACGAATTTCCCTTGGAGAATTTCACCAAGGGTGTCTTCAGAGAGACATTGGAAGGGATACAGGTGGTGTCCGAGTAGCCGGGGACCAGCAGATACTCGCTGAAGGTATGAGAGCTCTCATCGAAAAAGTAGGCCATTACGCAACTCCTTGGAGGGTTTTGGCACTGTATTTTGCACTCATTGGAAAAAGAAAGCAAGGTGGATGCAACAAAATTTCCAATATTTGTTGCATCCCGATGAAATCAGCGTGATCCCACAAAGATTGAAGAACCTCTTGGCCCCACATGCACGCACACTGCATCCGATTTGCAAGAAACCTCTCCTCCCAGAACATACGATACATGATTGATGAGCAACAGGTCATTGCTCAATGTGAGCTTCAGGTCAGCATCGCTTCGACTGAGCACACAGACTATTGCCTTGTCTTGGTCAAACCGTGCAAAGGCAATGCTTTGAGCATCGGCATGCACAAATGTGTATGCTCCGTGGGCCAGGGTTTCGGCATGGAGATTTCTCATCGCTCCCAGCTCTGTATACAGGGAGAAAAAGGAGGAATTCCAGGAACTCTCATCCCACTGCATCGGATAGCGGGCCCGTTCAGTACTCCCGTAGGGACCTGCCAATGCTATCTCCTCACCATAATAGATGTTGGGCATTCCCGGAAGGATATAGAGCAATTTGACCAGCCCAGCGTAGAGGTCCCAATCAAAAAGTTCGGTGTTGTTGTACAGTCTTGGCGTATCGTGGCTGTTGATCAGGTTCATCTGCATACCAAGCATCTGCGCAGGCATCGAGGTAAGATGACTCTCCAGTGCTTGGGCAAATTCTCTACCGGTAAAAGCCCTGGTAGGCTTGGGTTGCTGCCCCCATCCGTTGGTAAGATAGCGATCGGTCTCTCCCATCCACGAGCGCATCGGTCTGCTGCTTCCCAGATAGTTCATCGTGGCATCCCACATATCTCCCTGCAAAAAGGGCGTAGAGTCGACCCAATCCTCACCTACGAGATATGCTTCGCTTTTCTCTTCTTTCACCGCTTTGCGCACTTCTCTCCAAATCTCCTCGCACAGTTGATCCTCACCTCTCCTTCCCACTTCACTGGAAACATCAAGGCGCCAACCATCCTGGTGGTAGGGAGGGCGAAGGAAGGAGCACATCACCGACTCTTTCGACCGATAGATTTTCTCACGGAGCGTGTTGCTGCGATAGTTCAACTGGGGAAGAGTCGGAACATCTTGCCAACACGCAACCGTTCCGTCCTCATTGAAATAGTAGAAAGAGGCTTCCTCACTGTCTCGGTCCTCAACTGCCTTGACATACCATGGATGGGCTGTGCCTGTGTGGTTGATGGAGATGTCCACCACCACCTTCATGCCAGCATCGTGCAGGGCATTGCAAAGCTGTTCAAAGGCCTTGTCGCCACCCAGCTTCTCATCAACGTGGAAGAAGTCTGTGCAGTCGTACCGATGGGTGGTCTTGCTTGCACCGATGGGGTTCAGATAAATCACATTCACCCCAAGCCTTTTGAAGTGAGGTATTGCGTCTTGTACACCCTTCAGATCGCCATTGAAAAAGTCAAGGCATCTGCCCTGTGCAAACTCCAAAGGGGTTTCATCAAACGTGTGTACACTCACCCTGCCCCCGTCAAACGCATATTCGCCCTCTTTCGCCCCCACTGATGCATCACCCTTGCGAAATCTGTCAGGAAATATCTGGTAGCAGGTAGATCCTGCCACCCAACTGACAGGAGTGAGGCCGGTTTTCAGGGAAAAACACTCCCGAAGTGGGGGAACTGAAGCTTTTACGCCTGCAAGGCTGTACGAATACGCGCGATCGTGGGCAACTATCTGAAAGTACCAGTACATCACATCGTCACGGACAGGCAGGCTTATCGCATACCGTTGTTTGCGCTCTTCCCTCCTCGCTTGCATACCGTACTGCTTTTCTCTTCCCAACTGGAAACTTACCAGGCGAACTTCCACAATTTCTTCAGAGAGAGGAATCTGGATTCCTACAGAAATGGACTCCCCTTTTTGGGGAAAAAGTGGCTGAACATACAAATCACTGACAGAACTATGAACACCTTGTTTCCAAGAAAAGTCTTGCATACATACCTCTTTATGAGCCAACTGAGCGTTGACTGGGTTAGAAAACCGGTTTAGTATCAGTGTAAAGAAAGTTCTGTTTCATGGCAACCTCTGCGGTTCCCCCAAGGACGGTATGTATGATAGGATTTTACCGATAAAGAAGAAGGATACGTGCATGCAAGGACCGAAACGACCCACCATCAATGATATCGCACGGGAAAGCGGGTTTTCCAAGACAGCGGTCTCGTTTGCCTTCAACGACCCCTCCCGTATTAGTGAGAAGACCTGTCAGCTCATACGAGAGACTGCAGAGCGTCTTGGATACATCCCAGACCCTATGGCACGCAATTTTTCCCTGCGCAGACATCTTTCCATCGGCTTCCTCCTTCCCCAGGTTGTACAGTACTCACTGCAGAACCCCTATACCATGCAAGTCATCCAAGGAATCGGTACGGTGTGTGAAACTCACGGCTATACCCTGACCCTTATTCCACCCCTGCACAAAAGCATTACTGAAGCGGTACGCAATGCCGCTGTCGATGGTTTGATCACCATGGGCATGCAGGTTGATATGGACATCGTCTCGGTCATGCAGACGCGGCTGCTGCCCTATGTCACCATCGATGGAACACCCGATGAACGGATGCCCAGTGTGAACATTCAGGATGAGCAAGCTTCCTACGATTTGATGAACCTTGTCCTTTCCTCAGGGCATACGGAGATTGTGGTGATTGCACTCTCCAATGATGCTTTTGCCAAGGAAGGGGAAGCAGACAGTGTCCCTTCCAAGCGAATGCGAGGCTTCAACCGGGCGCTTTCGGAGAGGAATCTGCAGCTTGATGAGCAGAACATCCTGGTCTGTGAGTGTACGCTTGAGGATGGGAAACGCATGGGAAAACTCATCCTGCAGCGAGCACATCGCCCAACCTGTGTGGTGGCAATGAGTGATATTGTTGCTATCGGATGCATGCTCTCGTTCAAGGAAGCGTTCGTTCAGGTTCCCTCTGAGATCTCGGTGGTAGGTTTTGACGACATCGATGAAGCGGCATGCATCAACCCTTCACTCACCACCGTTTCGCAACCTGCCAAAGAAAAAGGGCGCCTTGCCGCCGAAGCCTTGTTTCGAATTCTCAACAAGGAAGAGCTGACAAGCGCCCATATGGAGATTCCCTACACCATCATCAGGCGGGAATCACTGTCTGATCACCAAGACTGAATCCTTACTTTCCCAGAGCCTTCACCAAGGAAGCAAGCACCACCTCAGGAGAGGGGGATGCATCGATGTCGATCAAAAGATTCTTTGCCCGGTAGTAGGCGATCAAGGGTTCAGTCTGCGCTTCGTATACGTTGAGACGATTGAGAATCGCTTCAGGTTTGTCATCTTCACGCTGTATCAAAGCCTCGCCGGTCTCATCATCGATGCCTTCCACCTTGGGAGGATTGTACAGCACATGGTAGGTCCTTCCGGTGGACTTGCAAACTCTTCTTCCTGAAAGCCTGGCTACAATCTGCTCACGATCCAGCACGAAATTGATGACTGCATCAACCTTTCTCATACCTTCAAGCGCATCAGCCTGGGCAATGGTCCGGGGAAATCCGTCAAGGATGAACCCTTTCTGTGCATCTGCTTCACCCAAACGCTGCTCTACCATTGCGATGGTGACCGAATCGGGAACCAGATCACCGCTTGCCAAGATGGCCTGCACTTGCTTGCCCAATTCTGTTCCGCCCTTGATATTGCTTCGGAACAAGTCCCCGGTGGAGATATGGGGAATGTCAAACGTACTCTTTGCTTCGGACGCAATGGTCCCTTTTCCGGCTCCCGGAGGGCCGAGAAATACTAGATTCATGATTCACCTCACAGCAGAAGATGGATTATGGTAGCATAAAAGCAGACATTTGTCCTCCCCAAGAGCAACTTTTCCCCTTGCTTTTGCAGCAATGCATAGGGGTGACATACAGCCATTTGTGGGGTAGAATCGTTGCAACTACAGGAGAAAATGCATTCATGAACAAGATAGTCCTACATGCCACCGACCTTGATGGATTTCTCAAGGATTCGGACAAAGAGAAGATCGCCCATGTCGATGAGCTGTACAAGAAGTCTTTGTACCACTGCTCAGTATTGGAAACCGCCACAGATGTCATGCAGCTTGAGGAGGCTCGCAAGGGTTTGGTTGACAGTGCAGCCGAAATCGGGCGGTATCTGAAAGGAGTGTGTGCCGAAGAGCCTGCCATTCACGTCTACTCCTTTGAGACACCGCAAGAACAGCATGGACAGGCTAGCCGTCTGATTGCAAAACTTCGTGATCCGAGCACAGGTCATGAGGAGTTTCTCTACTACGTCCAGCGTGCGTATGAAATGCTTTTCTCCCACGTGTTTGCTGATGCTGCACTGCCCACCAAACGCTCCATCATTACCAAGACCCCGGTAACCAGCCCGGTGCGCAACTATGCAGTTCACCGCATCCCTGATGTTGACTCTTTGATTCACAACAGTGTCATGTGTGTCATGCTGCGAGGGGCCTTGCTTCCCAGTATGATTCTCAGCAAGGAGATCCAAGAGTATAGTGCCGACGATTTCGTAGCTCCTTTCGCTCTCTTCAAGATCAAGCGGGACGATTCAAAGAAAGAAGCCAACATGGATTACATCCTCGATTTGGACAAGTCCTATTTCGATCTGGCCTCCCTTGATGACAAGGATCTGATTTTCGCCGATCCGATGAATGCTACCGGCGGTTCCTTGGTAACCATCGTCAAGTATCTGAAAGACAACAACATCAAACCGCGTTCTGTGAAGTTCATCAACGTAATCAGTGCCCTCAAGGGTTCGCTGCGTATTGCCAGAGCCATTGAAGGTGCTGAAGTCTACACCCTTTGGATGGACCCTGTGCTCAATGATTCCGCCTACATTCTCCCCGGTCTCGGTGATGCAGGTGATCGGCTCAATGGTACCGATTCACATGACAATCCGAGAAACATCATTCAGCTCATCGCCGACTACGGCTCCTCCATCACCAATCTCTATCGTGCACAAGTACGGGAGATTGAGAAGACCGTATTGGAAAACTGATGATGCGCACCCTTGTCTGCATGATGCTGGCTACGCTCCTGTTGGGATCGTGTGCCAGCACACGCGCACAAGATATTGCCCAACAGGCAGCAATGCTCTTTGACCAAGGTGACAGTGCAGATGCCCTACCCTTGTATGAAAGAGCAATTGCTCTTGCTCCAGAGAACAGCACGTACCGATACAATTATCTTTTAGCACTCTTGGACGTGAATGCAAAAGAAGTGCCGTCACTTGCTGAACAAGCCTTTCAGCAATTTCCCGCCCATCTTCAGTTTCTTTTGGTGAAAGCCCGTGCCCATGCCCAGCTGGCTGAGTACGAGCAGGCTTTGCTAACGTATGACCGGATTCTGGACTTGGACATACAGAATACCGATTTGATGGTAGCAGTGATGGAGTTTGCCAAGAGCTGGGGGTATCGCAAGAATGCACTTGCCTTGGCAGAGCATCTGCTGCTGCACCATACAAAAGAAAAGGAGGCGGCTGCTGTGATTGCAGAGCTTGCCCCCCAGGACTCGTATCTACGCGATATTGCTGCCTATCTTACGAAGGAAGCTGAAAAAGCACTCCCGCAATCGCCCCCAATACAATCCAAATAAGCGGGTGCACCTTTTTCCAAACCAGAACACCAATTACCAGCACTGCGTAGAGTACCGTCTCGATGGGATGCACAATCCCTGATGCGAAAAGCGTGACACCCATGAGTTTGATCAGGGCAAAGGTTATGAGGGCAACCACTGCAGGCCTCAGGCCGTAAAACGCATCCTTCACATACTTGTTCTTGTCAAACGCAGTGAGAAATCGTGCTATCAGGATGATGATGATCACACTTGGGGTGATCTCTCCGAGGGTGGCCACCAATCCGCCGAAGGCACCTCCCACCTGAAAACCGGCAAAGGTAGCCATATTGATGCCTATCGGCCCTGGTGTGGATTCACTGATGGCAATCATATCAGCAATCGCTTGGGTGCTGATCCACTGTGGTCGAGTCTCCGCAAGCTTGTAAAGGAAGGGCAAGGTAGCTAGGCCACCGCCGAGGCTGAACAAGCCGATCTTGAAGAACTCCCAGTAAAGGGCAAGGTAGATCATGCTGCTCTCCGTTTCAGGTGCTGGACCATAAGACCATAGACGATGGCGATGAGTACCACAGCAATGGGAGAGAGATGAGCAAAGACAGACGCACCAATGACAAGCAGATAGAGGAGGATGGTCTGCCAATCCACCAAACTCTTTTTAGCAAGATTGACTATCGCTTGGGTAATGAGAGCACATACTGCAACACGAATCCCACCGAAGGCTCTTTGGATCCAGACTGAGTCCTGTACACTCATCAGGATGCTTGCCAAGGTGCTGATGATGACCAACGAAGGGGTAACCTCACCAAGGGTTGCCACAATGGCTCCCGCAATGCCTCGCTTTCGGTAGCCGATCATCGTGGCGGTATTCACCGCAATGATGCCAGGGGTGCATTGGCCGATGGCATAGATATCCAAGACCTCTTGCTCATCGACCCAGTGATGGCGGTCGATCACTTCCCGCTGCAGCATGGGAAGCATTGCATACCCTCCCCCAAAGGTGAGTCCTCCAATTTTGAGAAAGGAGACATAGAGTTCCCATAATCCAGCTTCCCGTTTCTTCATACGATGCTGTCCATAGCTTGGCGTACCAATTGATCGCAACGCTCGTTGCCCTCGATGCCGGCATGTCCTTTGACCCAGTTCCACGTTACCGGAAGCTGCGCATTCAAATGATCGAGTTCAACCCAATACTCCTTGTTCTTCACAGGATCCTTGCCTGCGGTACGCCACCCGTTGACCTTCCATTTCTTGATCCATGTGGTGATGCCATTCTTTACGTATTGGCTGTCAGTATGTATGACGATTTGCTTGGCATTGAACGTAAGGCACGCTTTCAATGCTTCAATGACTGCGGTCAACTCCATGCGATTGTTGGTGGTATCTGGATCGGAGCCACTTGCTTCCTTCTCAAACACCCCATCAGCCTTGAGCACATATGCCCAGCCACCCTTGCCCGGGTTGCCGATGCAACCACCATCGGTATAGATCTCTATCTGTGTATAATCCATAGACCGGATAGTAATATAGCACCCCTTTCAGGTCAACCACATATGGCCTTGACTAAAGCAAGGACAAGCACGTACGATAAGTTGTTCATGCCAAGGGAAAGGGGTTCAAGCCCCTGCGGT
>JAAYQY010000356.1 GCA_012519125.1 Spirochaetales bacterium | reverse complement strand
GTAGGATGAAAAAAGGAGTACCTGTCATGCAGATCATTACCTGTACCAACGAACACCTGCATCAAATGCTGTCCATCCTCAATGAGGTGATAGAACACACCACCAGCAACTATGACTACGAGCCGAAGAGCGAGCATGAGCTGCGTCAGTGGTTGAAAGAGAAGCAAGATAACGGGTTTCCCGTGCTGGGTGTACTTGATGAGTATGGCTTTCTGGCCGGCTTTGCAACCTATGGTCCCTGGAGAAAGAAGAAGGGGTATCGCTTCACCTATGAGCATTCCATCTATGTGGCAAAGGATCAACGCAGAAAAGGGTATGCACAGTACTTGCTTTCAGAGCTTATCGGCTATGCACGCTCATCAGGCGGGCACTGCCTGGTTGCAGTCATCGATGCAGACAACCTTGCTTCCATAGCGCTTCATGAGGGGTTTGGCTTCAGCAAATGTGGTCACTTGCGGGAAGTCGGATACAAATTCAACCGTTATCTGGATCTGGTGCTTTACCAGTTGTTGCTTAACCCTGAAGAGGATGCATAGCGTCTTTTCTTTGCCAGTATCTGGAGAAGCTGTGAAACCTGCCAGATTGGCAGGTTTCACTTTCACCGTCATGCAACGCCGAGCATCTCTTTGAGCTGTTCCTTGGCTTGGCTGAGGATGTTGGTATACTGCTCATCCAGTTGGGCCAGCTGCTTGTCCAAGAGCTTCATGAACTCCGGATCCTGTTCTGGGCGGAGGATGAAGTTCGGACCATACTGCTTGCGTAGCTGTGCCTGCTTCTGCTCCAGATGGGGGGCGAACTGCTGTTTCATCCGTTCGACCAAGTCGTCCTGATTCTCAAGATATTGGCTGAAGAACCCTTCCAGTTGGCTGATGAGTTCTCCGGCCTGCTCGTTGCCTTCGGCCACGATGAGGCCCAGCTGAACTACTTTGGCAAATGCATCCTTGAAGGCAGCTGAACGGGGCAAGGAGAGGTTGGAGAGCAGGGTGAGGGTCATTCCCTCTTTGACCAACTGCTTGTCTTCACCTTCAAACTGGGCAAACTGCTTCTCCGTTCCTTCCTTCGTTGCATCTATATCATTGAGGAAGGTTGCAGCAAGCTGCCTCCCTTCCTTGACCTTGAGGTCACGCTTGATCTTAACCGGGTCGACCTGGAGTGCTTCGGTCTTCTCCAGCGCCAACTCCCATGCTGATTTGATAATTGCCATTGCTTACTCCTGTTGACTTTCTCAAAGATAGTACAGTTCCCCGTCTTGGACAAGTCTTGGTTTGGTGGTAGGCTCGACCTATGGAACTGGAACTGATGATCATCTACCTTTTTGACCTCTTCGGCACCTTTATCTTTGCCATAACCGGGGCTGTGAAAGGGGTGCGACTCAAGCTCGATATCCTCGGTGTAGTGGTCTTTGCCGCCACCGTAGGGTGTGGTGGGGGAATGTTTCGCGATATGCTGCTCGGGGCAACCCCGGTTGCCGCGTTCACCAACAGCGCCTACATTCTCATCTGTGTCGGCACTGGTCTGGCTGTTTTTTTCCTTGCCCCCAAGTTCGTTGGCAAGTGGCGGGTCATCCTCTTTGCTGACTCGCTTGGTCTCGGGGTCTTCACTGCCCTCGGAGTGGCCAAAGGCGCCATGTATGGCATCGGGCCGGTCGGCCAGGTGCTCTGCGGAGTTTTTTCTGCAGTGGGAGGAGGAGTGGTACGCGATATCATGAGCCGTTCCGTACCCACCGTACTGACCACAGATTTCTACGCAACCGCCTCCCTCTTGGGTGGCATCGTCTATCTTTTGCTGGAAATGACCAGCCTCGGACTCTTCGGTAAGTTCATGATTGCAAGCAGCACGGTGTTTATCATCCGTCTGATTGCGATCAAGTATCGCTTTCATCTCCCGGTTGCCGATACGGCACTGCCGGTGGATGACTACCTGAATCTCCAGAAATGATCGGAAGGCCTATGCACTCATATCCCGTGTACTATGAACAACCCTATCTTACCAGCTTGGAAGCAACTGTCGTATCCATAACTGACAAAGGGGTCATCCTCGACCGGACCATCTGTTATCCCGAAGGGGGAGGGCAGAGCGGCGACCAAGGGCTGGTTGGCGGTTGCACGCTGGTGGACACCACCAAGGATGATGAACACACCATCTACCACCATGTGGAGAATCCAACCTTCAAAGAGGGCGAGAAGGTGCTCATTGAATTGGACTGGGAGCACCGCTACCACTTCATGCAGATGCATACTGCCCAGCATGTGGCAAGCGGACTGCTCTTCTCTCACTTTGGCATTCAGACGGTGAGCGTCCACCAAGGTCAGTCCATCCTTACCATTGAGACGGACGCGCAGCAGATTGCGCCCGAAACCTGTCATGCCCTTGAGGACCTGGTCAATGAGCAAGTCCTTGCCTCTCATGCGGTGCACTATGAGGTGCATACCCAAGCCTCGGCAAAGCAGCTCGATCTGAGAAGATCGATCAAGGTAGAGGGTGACGGGGTGCGTCTTGTCGTGGTTGAGGATGTTGACACCGTCGCCTGCGGGGGACTGCATGTGGCACGTACGGGTGAGATAGAACTCTTCCACTATGCAGGACAAGAGAAGATCCGCTCTCATGTCCGGCTCATCTTCACCGTGGGCAAGACGGCAAAACAGATGATCAGAAGAACGGAAGCGGTGGCAGCTGAGCTGGGGACACTCTTTTCCTCTCCTCTGGAGCAGTTGGTTGCTGTTGCCACCCAAGCAGTGGAGCAGGCTTCTCTCGACAAGCGGGAGCTTCAGAAGGCAGAGGAGCGAATCGCGGCCTTGGAGCTGGATAAGCGTGTACAGAAGGCTGCAGTGAAGGACGGGGTTCCTGTTTTGGTCTGGGACGTGGAGGCAGATCTCTCTCTCAAGGATATCGGTCTAGCTGTACTCTCCTATCCTGATCTCGCACTCTGTGCGGCCAAGCAGGACGGACAGAGGGTGCTCTGGCTCATCGCCTTGCAGGGACGAGCGAGCGAACTGCTCGATTTTTCCCAGGCCAAGCAAGCATTGCTTGCCACCATCAACGCAAAGGGTGGGGGTAAGAGCCCTCTCTACCAAGGCTCTGGAACTGGTGATCGGGAGGCACTCTTCTCTGCATTTCGGGAGCGCTTGGCATGAAAAAGCCTCATTGGGTGGACGCACTGTTCTCCAAGAAGAGCTATCTGCGTGATGATGGTTCATTTCATGTGAGAAAGCTGCTCTTTCGCACATTCATCGCCATGCTCTTCATCTTCACTCTTTACTTCATCGGGTACCGCATCTATAGCGGTCTGGGCTTGGATGAGAATGTGGTTGTGCAAACGTTCATCGATGATTTTGGGGTACTGGGTGTAGCCCTGTATGTCTTCATTGTTGACTTGTTTGTGCTTCCGCTTTCAGTGGACCTGATGTGGCCGTTCGTTCTGGAGTGGCATCCGCTCATGATCATCGCGGTTATGGGAACAGCCAGTGTGGCAGGAGCCTTCTGTGCCTATCTCTTCGGCAGGCTTGTAGGCTTGATCCCGGTCTTCCGCAAGTGGGTGCTCAAACAGTCGGGGACCCACACTGAAACCCTGATCACCAAGTATGGTATCTGGGCGATTGTCATCAGCGGCCTGACGCCGCTGCCGTTCTCCACCATCTGTACAGTGGCAGGCATCGTGGAACTGAAAGTCCACCATGTCCTGCTCTCCTCACTGATTCGCTACGTACGGATGGGCATCTACTATCTTATCTTCGCCGGTCTGATCGTCATCGGCTGAGCACAGCCTGCACTTCCTCAATGACCAAGCGGGTGCGCAGGGCAGCATCGCCGGTGTAGTCGCGGGCATCGAGCACCGTCTCGATCTCAGACTCTGAGAGGAACGAGCGCACTTCGGGATCTTGCTTGAGCATCTGTTTGAGCGTGTTCGGCTGGCCATCCTGCACCTCAGCCCAAGCCTTGAGGCTGTGGGAGCGGATCAACTCATGCATCTCCTGGCGGTTTGCACCCCGCTTGCCCAACTCCATGAGCAGGCGCTCGCTGGCGGCAAAGATGCCATACGAGGAGAGGTTTCGCTCAATGCCCTTGCTGTGGATCTGCATACCGGACACCACCTTCAAGGCAGTGCTGAGAATTTCATCGGTGGTAAGAAAGAGGTCGGGAAGGATCATACGGCGGTTTGCGCTGTCGTCGAGGGTTCTCTCCAGCAACGTGGAGGCAGCGTTCTGCCACAGTGCTGAAACCTGGCCATCCACATAGCGACACAGGCTGTCAATTTTCTCGCTGTTGATTGGATTTCGCTTGAAGGGCATGGCTGAGGAGCCCACCTGCTTGCTGCCAAAGGGTTCGCTCCACTCGCCGATCGGAGGGGTTTGGAGGAGACGGAAGTCAAAGAAGAACTTGGAAAGGGTGCAGCACAGCGAAGAGATGGTCTGGCCGATGCGTAAATCCTGTTTTCTTGTATAAATCTGGGTTGCTGCCGTATAGGCTTCAATACCCAGATTTTCCATTACCTTCTGCTCCATTTCACGGGCGGTGAACGCTGTTCCCTTGAGCAGTTCGGTATAGCTGGCACTTGT
>JAAYQY010000030.1 GCA_012519125.1 Spirochaetales bacterium | reverse complement strand
GACGACCAGTTCCACTCTCAGATATTCAGTGGTATCGGGATGATGCGCATCTGGAACATCATCACCAATCAGGGCGGCAACCATCATAGGATTCGGCTCCTCTCCTTCACCGAGAAGAACGTACTGCCCAATATCATCGAGCAGCATCGCAGTATGGTCGAAGCGCTCAGGAACAAGCAGTTGGAGACCATCCTCAACCTTGAGGACAAGCATCTGTCCAAGCTGCTGCAAGAAACCGAGCTGATGGTCCAGCACTATCCGAACTATTTCAAACAGGAGACCAGCTACGTCGGCCTCCGACTTCGTCCCACCAAGTAAAAGGAGTCCCACCATGAAACTCACCAATGAAGGTTTGCAAGCAAAAGAAATCTGGCAGCAGAAGGGATACACCCTTCCTACCTTTGACCGACAGGCCATGCTCAAAGAGACCGAACAGAATCCTACCTGGGTGCACTTTGGAGCAGGCAACATCTTTCGTGTCTTCCCTGCAGCCTTGCAGCAACAGCTGCTCAATCAGAAGCTCACCAAGACAGGCATCATTGTCGGAGAGGGCTTTGACTACGAAATCATCGACAAGGTGTACGACAAGCACGACAACCTCACCCTCATGGTTACCCTCAAGAGTGACGGTTCGATCGACAAGGAGGTCATCGCCTCCGTTGCCTATGCATACAAGTGCGACCCTCAGTTTGCAAAAGAGTGGGAGTTCTTCATGCAGACCTTCCGAAAGCCGAGCCTTCAGATGGCGAGTTTCACCATCACCGAGAAAGGATACTCCTTACGAGGTGGAAACGGTGAGTTCTACCCTGCCATGGTTGCCGACCTGACCAACGGGCCCAAGAAGAGCACCATGTTCCTCTCCAAGCTCACTTCACTTGTCTATGAGCGCTATCTGGCAAAGGCTGGCAAACTCAGCTTGGTAAGCATGGACAACTGTTCGCACAATGGGCAGAAGCTCCAGGACGCAATCATGACCATCGCCCATGCCTGGGTGGAAAACGGCCATGCAGAACCCGGCTTTGTCACCTACCTCAAGGAGGAAGTGACGTTCCCTTGGTCCATGATCGACAAGATCACCCCGCGCCCCGATGCAAAGGTGGAGGCAATGCTCAAAGCAGAAGGTTTTGAGGATACCTCCTTGGTCATCACCGACAAGAACACCTACACAGCGGCCTTCGTCAATGCAGAAGAGTCCCAGTACCTGGTCATCGAAGACCTGTTTGCAAACGGTCGCCCCTCCTTGGAGAAAGCTGGTGTTTTCTTTACCGATCGTGAGACGGTCAACCAGGTCGAGCGGATGAAGGTAACCACCTGCCTCAATCCCCTGCACACCGCCCTTGCCATCTACGGCTGTCTGCTGGGGCATACCCTCATCAGCGATGAGATGCGGGATAGCGAATTGAAAGCACTGGTTGAGAAAATCGGCTATACAGAAGGCATGCCGGTGGTTGTCGACCCGAAGATCCTCAACCCCAAGCAGTTCATCGATGAGGTGCTCACTGTCCGCTTCCCCAACCCGTTCATGCCCGACACGCCCCAGAGAATTGCAACCGATACAAGCCAGAAGCTGGCGATCCGCTTCGGCGTGACGATAAAGGCATACCTCGCAAGTGAGGAGCTGGACGTGAAAAATCTCAAACTCATCCCGCTGGTGTTCGCAGGCTGGCTCCGCTACCTGCTCGGCCTCAACGATGAGCTGCGGCCCTTCACTCCCAGTCCCGACCCCCGCCTTGCTGAAGTGCAGACTTCCTTGGTGGATATCAAGATCGGGATGCAGGGCCCCTTCCCCTCACTCGATGACCTGTTGGCAGACACCACGCTGTGGGGAGTGGACCTCAATGCAATCGGAATGGCAGAGCTGGTGAAAACCTACTTCGCCCAGCTGCTTGCAGGCAGGGGTGCGGTGCGCGAGACCTTGCGCAAATACGTCCACTGAGCCATACTTCACCTATGCAAAGCACACCGAATAAGCGCCTCGTCATCGAGGCGCTCTATCTTGTCGGAGGCACTGCGTTGGCAGGCTTCTCCATCGCAACCTTCATCACCCCTGCCAAGATAGCCAGTGGAGGGGTGAATGGCATCGCCACAATCCTCTACCACCTCACCGGTTGGGACACGGGTCTGGTGATGCTTGCCATCAGCATCCCGATCTTCCTCATCGGCATGCTGATCTTCGG
>JAAYQY010000355.1 GCA_012519125.1 Spirochaetales bacterium | reverse complement strand
TGGTAGAGATGCTCTTGTACATCCTCATCGAGGGTGGCACCGGCATCCTGCAGTGCACCCTTCAGGGCATTCTTCAACCCTCTGCCCACCACGCTCTTCGTTGTTTCGGCGGAAGGAGGAGAAAGCCCAACCAGACTGAGGGCAGAGCCCAAGGCACTTCTGATGTCTTCCAGAGTGTTCACCAGGGTCCCATCCATATCGAACAGGATAGCTTTGGCAAGCGGTTTCTGCATATCGCCATTATCGGTTATGTCTTGGTGGCAAGTCAACAAACGTTTTGACAAAACAAAGGCCTTCGGCTACTGTGTAGCCATGCAAACCATTATCATCAAGGAAGGCAAGGAGAAACAACTGCTCCGCCACCACCCCTGGGTCTTTTCTGGAGCTTTGCTTACCAAGGAAGCTGATCTCGTCACCGATCTTGCCCGTGTAGAGACACACAAAGGCCAATTCATAGCCTATGGCTGGTATGACAGCCAAAGCCACATCGCCTTGCGCCTACTCAGCTGGGATGAGAACGTCATCCCTGATGAAGCATGGTGGGTTGAGACAATCACCAAGAGCGTGCTCAGACGCAGTGCATTCTTTTTGGACAAGAAAGCCGGTACGACCACCTTTCGAATCATTTTCGGGGAAGCAGATATGCTTCCTGGCCTCGTTGTTGATGTATACGGAACAATGCTCAGAATCATCATCAGCGCTCGCATTGCTTGGGATCGTCGTGACCTGATCGTCTCCACCCTTGAGCAATTACTCAAGCCCACCCTCATTCTCCTGGGAACCGACAGTGCATTCTGCGGCATCGAGCATTTGAGCGAAACCCTGCTCTACTATCAGGATGGCGGGTATTTCACCCCAGCAAAACGTCTCGATCCAGTACGATTCAGGGAGGACAACATCCTCTATGAAGTCGTTCCCGGCAAGGGCCAGAAGAGCGGGTTCTATTGTGATCAGCGGGAGAACCGCAAGGCCATCGAGGCCTATGCAAAGGATGCTGTGGTACTTGACGGGTGTTCCTACACCGGAGCATTCAGCTTGCATGCACTCAGAGCCGGAGCAAAGCAGGTTGATCTGTTTGACAGCAGTGAGCAAGCACTCAAGCAGGCCTTGGTGCATGTGCACATCAACCAAGAACAAGGGAACATTCCCCCTGAAAGCCGGGAGAAGGTGAGCATCACCGTCTGTGATATCTTTGAGCAGATGCGCAAGATTCCTGCAGATCACTACGACCTGATGATCCTTGATCCTCCGAAGCTTGCGCAGACCAAAGCACAGGCACAGGGTGCACAGAAAGCGTACAAGGACCTCAATCGCCTGGCAATGCAGAAGATTAAGAATGGGGGCATCATCGCCACGTTCAGCTGCAGCGGTGCCATCAATCTCGAACAACTTCGCCTCATTCTCGCTTGGAGCGCCAAGGATGCAGAGGTGGAAATCCAGATTCTGAAAGTCCTCACCCAAGCAGAAGACCATCCGATTCGTCTCTCCTTCCCTGAATCGGAGTATCTTGGAGGGTATATCCTGAGGGTTATCCGCTAGCTTGCCAGCGGATTCGGAGTATCGTCGGGGTTGGGATCGTCGAAATCCAGCATACGTGCCAAGAACTGTAGCTGGTCCATCATGGAGGCTACTTTCTCAGGAAGGTAGCCGACCGTCCCCTCACGATCATCAAGGCTGCGAAGTGCATACGAGTAGTCCTGCATGACCGGTACATCGTTGGAAAATTTCAGAAGCAAAGGCATCGTCTCTTCCTTGTTGTACTTGCAACGACGGAAGAGTGCATTTCCTTTTTTGTCCTGACTGGCACAGGCACCGAACAGGCGGCAGATCAAAGGCCGGGCTGCGTACACCGAGCAGTGGTAAGGGGAGTCGAATCGATAGAGCGGACACGGTCCGGTGGTATTGCCTGCAAACGCTTGGACTCTCTCCAACAGAGCCTTGTCCTTCTTGACGAACAAGAGGTAGGCTGCCACAAGGCGTGCCTCACTGGTGGTGATGTCAGGCATGAAATGTTCACAACAAGTCCCACAACCTTCACCACAAGCAATCTGGTGTTGCTTGCAGAACTCTGTTGTCTCTTGTTCTATTTGGGAATAGAGCTCAGATAAAGCGCGCATGGCTTGGCCTGCGTAGGTGCCTTCAAAGGCGGAACAGAGATCTGCAATGCTGTCCATTGGTGGTGTACTCTCCTGAATCGGGCAGATAGTAGCATTGCAAAACCCAGTGAATCAATCAGGAAGGGATCGCTTTTTTCTTTTTTTTCTTCGAACTTCCCTCCCCGATTCCCGCGCACCAAGGACAGATCTCTGCACCAAGCGTGCATTGCGTCGGTCGCTGAGTGTCCAACCACCGATCAGAGCACTCAAACCACAGAATGAGAGGATGCCGATCCAGGCAAAAGGATGACCCATGAAAGGCAAGGAGATATTCATTCCGTAGAATCCGGTCACAAAGGTGGGGATCATGAGACTGATGGAGATGATGGTCAGCCGCTTCATGATCACGTTCATGTTGTTGCTGATGACCGAGGCAAACGCATCCATCGTTCCGGTGAGGATCGAGGAGTAGATGTTTGCCATCTCGATGGCCTGCTTGTTGTCGGTGATGACATCATCGAGGAAGTCCCGTTCCTCCTCCCCTGCCAGCTTGAAGTAGGGAGTGCGCACCAGCCTTTCCAAAAGCGCTTCGTTTGTGGTGAGACTGGTGGAGAAGTAAACCAAGGACTTCTGGATCTGCAAGAGCTGGATCAGCTCAAAGTTCATGATGCTCTTATGCAGCTGTTCTTCTACCTGGGACTTCTGCCGGTTGATGTACTTGAGCAGGCGGATGTAGACCATGACCGCTCGGCCAAGGATGCTGATCACAAACCCTTCCATGGTCTGGACAGGGTACTGGCGATACCGATTCTTGGAGAAATCTTCGAGTACGATACTGTCGCTTTGGCAGATGGTGATGACCGTATCGCGAGTAAGAACGATGCCCAACGGGACAGCGTACTGGTTGATTCCCTTGCAATCATCGGCCATGGCGGGCAGACGTACGATCAAGGCGATGTAATCATCTTCTTTCTCGATGCGGGCCTGTTCGTCCTGGTCCATGATATCTGCGAGCAATTCACTGGAAATCGCGTACTGTTCCTCGAGCTGGGAGATATCATCCCGATTGATGTCACGGGCATCAACCCAGGTGTATGGAGCCTCCTGAATCGGATCTCCTGGATTCTGGCTCACAAGATTTTTTCTGATGGTGATCATATTTCCTCCATGGGTAGTGAGGCATTCTCCCCATTCCATGGAAACCGAGCAGATCGGCCCTAAGCAAGGAAGAAGGAGGATGCGGTTGTTGGGGTACTAGGCAGGGGTGTTATACTGCCCCCATCGTCCAAACTAGACATAGGTTCCTCCTCCAAAACAAGATGGCCAGCCATACCAGCGGCGCTGGCCCCATACTAGCACAACAGGTGTCCTAGAATAAAGGGGGAAGAGCATCTTTTTCTCCCTTTTCGAATCCCTGCAAAGAGCCTATACTCCCACCAAGGAGGAGTATCATGGTAACTCGCGAACAAGCCGATGCTTTGCTTCGGACGTACAATCCCAATGAGGCCTTGGTCTATCACGCCTATTGTGTGGAAGAAACCATGCGCAAATTCGCCCAAGTGTATGGGCATGATCCAGAGTATTGGTCTCTGGTTGGCCTCTTGCACGATATCGACTGGGGTATGTTCCCGGAAGAGCATTGCAAGAAAGCTCCCGAATTGCTTGCCCACATTGATGTCGATGAGGCGTTCATCCATGCAGTTTGCAGTCATGGCTGGGGAATCTGCAGTGAAATACAACCAGAGCACTTCATGGAAAAAGTGCTTTACACGATTGATGAGCTTACGGGGCTTGTCTATGCGACTGCCTTGATGCGCCCTGAAAAAATGCAGGGGATGAGCGTCAAGTCGGTGAAGAAGAAGTGGGCCTCGAAGGGTTTTGCGGCTGGGGTGAATCGTGACCTCATCAGCGGTGGTGCCGAAATGCTGGGAATCGATTTGCAGCACATCATCCAGCTCACCATCGATGCAATGACCGAGGCCTCCGAAAAGATTGGGCTCTAGAGCAGCGGCATCTGTTCGATACGGACAATACCACTCTTGTTCATGACAATCGTATAGTGGCTGTAGACATCCAAATCCTCTTTCTTGGCATACTCGCGAATTACGAGGTGAAGATGGTAGACTCGTTCGCTGTTGAGCTGATCCAGTTCATCAGCGTTCGGGTCCATTCGGAACACTACATCATTGGGATCGTCCATCTCCTTGAGAAAATCATCGAGACGAATGCGGGTAACCAAGGTAAAGTTGTTTTCCCGAGGGAATTTCTCACGCTCCAATCCATGTTTGGTCAGCGGGTGCATCACCAGATCACGCATATAGTGGATGATGTCTTCCTTGGGGAGCATATCCCTGAACGGATTGTTCTTATCCTTGCGAATCTCCTTCACCATGGTGGGAAGCGTATCCGGTTCCTCAAACTTCAATTTGATACGGCTT
>JAAYQY010000354.1 GCA_012519125.1 Spirochaetales bacterium | reverse complement strand
TAGCGAAACAGCTCTCCATCAGCCCGGGGATTGTCGCCGGCAGATACCGCCATCTTACCGGTAGATGGTCCTATTTCAAGGATCTCACCAGATCCTATTGCTGGGATGAGAGCATTGGGAAAACAAAGGTGGAGTCATAAGCCTAGGTATGCTGCATACGATGGTATCCAATCAATTGTGTTTGCTGCCTTGGGCGAGTATCTGGTATTAGTTGTATATTTATACCGAAAAAGGAATGTAAAGAAAGGATAGAATAATTTTATGACAAAAAGAAAGGAGAGAAGTCTTCTGACCTCTCTCCCTTTCTTGTCTGGCTAGATTACCCTTGGATCAACATCCTGTGAGTAGTCGATATCAGCAAACCCAAAACCATGGATCTGCTCGTACTCCTCCTGGACGCCTGCCAGGTCTCCACCCTTGAGAATCTCTCCCTCACGTTGGAGAGCCCAGCGCTTCTCTACCTCGCTCTGGACCTCATCAAGCATCTCCCAGTCATCCACACGTATCCTACCTTGCTCGTCAGTAAGTATCTGTTCGGTGTTGGCGTAGAGCAGGGTGGTGAAGAGGCGGTAGATCTGCTGGGTACAGTGCTCGTGCAGGCCCCGTTCCTTCATGACTTCATAGAGAAGCGCCATGTAGAGGGGGACTACAGGAATCACTGCACTGGCTCTGGTGACCAGAGCCTTGTTCACCGACACAAAGGCCTTGCCTTGGATGGATTCGAGTTTTTGCGTTAAGTTTGCTGCAGTTCGTTCCAGGTCTTCCTTCGCCTTGCCGATCGTGCCTTCCCGGTAGACCGGGTAGGTGATCTTCGGACCGATGTATGAGTAGGCAACCGTCATGGCATTGGGCGCAAGCAAGTTTCTTTCCATGAGGTAGTCAACCCACAGCGACCAGTCTTCGCCTCCCATCACTTTTACCGTTTCCTGGACCTGCTCATTAGTTGCAGGCTCGATCGTGGCCGTCTTGACGACATCACTGTCGAGATCCACCGAAAGGGCAGTGAACGCAGGACCTATCGGCTTGAGGACCGAGCGGTACGTCTGGCCTGTCACCGGATCGTTGCGCAGAGGGCTCGCAAGACTGTAGACAACCAAGTCCACCTGACCAAGCTCCTTGGCGATGAGATCGGCTGTCTTTTCTTTGACCTCATTGCTGAACGCATCCCCGAATACGGAGAAGGCCTTCAGTCCCGCTTCCGTGGCTTTCTTTTCGAAGGCCATCGTGTTGTACCAGCCGGGGGTGGCCGTCTTGTTCTCGGTAGGCTCGCGCTCAAAGGAGACGTTGATCGTTGCCGCCTTGGCAGCGAAGGCCGCAAAGATACGTGAAGAGAGCCCATAGCCGGTGCTGCCGCCGAGTACCAGCACGCGTTTGGGCAGACTCAGGTTGTCAGCAGCAGGGTAGGCCGGGTTTGACGCATCATGTGCATGCTTTTGCACCCAAGCGATCTGGTCCTCGACATACCGCCTGCACCCAATGGGGTGGGCGGTGAGGGAAACATTGCGCAGCACCTTTTTAGTAATAATCACACTAGGCCTCTTTCTTGTTGTTGCTGACGATGCACATCCAGCTTGCCTCGGCAGCCTTCTGTCCATCGATGAGAATGGTGCCGCTCTGGCGGACCATCGTCTGTGATACCCTCACATTGTGCACCTCAATGCGTGCGGTGTCACCAGGGCGCACCTGGGTCCTGAACTTGGCTTTCTCAATGGTTGCCAGGACGAAGAAGGCACCGTGGGGCAGGATGCCTGCCTGTACCAGGCCGGCTCCTCCGCACTGCGCCATGGTCTCGACCAGAATGACGCCCGGGACAACCGGGTAGTCGGGAAAGTGGCCGGCAAAGAAGAAATGATCGGAAGTGAAGACCCGGCTGGCGACCGTATGTTGGTCGTCAACTTCAAGCAGTTCATCAAGGAAGAGGAACGGATCACGGTGGGGAATGAGTTCACAGGGT